>JAUWMK010000062.1 GCA_030613185.1 Promethearchaeum sp. | reverse complement strand
CAAACAGTGCTCAAATTATACAAGATCCAATTTTTATTGATGGAACTGATCCCAATCATGATTGGGATAATTATGAATTCATAACTGGGACTGGATCTTTATCAGATCCTTATCATATTGAGAATTTAATTATTGAAATTGATGGAGATGGCAACGGAATTTTCATTTCAAATTCAGATAAATCACTACTAATTAAAAACTGCACAATTCATCATAATAACGACATTTCTTCTGATAAATTAATTTCATCAATTGGTATCTATTTTAAAAACTGCACTAGCATTCAAGTTAAAGGTTGTTCAGCAATTATGAATTCCTATGGAATTCTATTATCGAATACTACTAGTATCCTAATCGAAGATAGCACCTTAAATAATAATAAAATATTAGGAATTTATTCAAACCATTCATCAAGAAATTACTTCAAAGAAAATAATATTCAACAAAATGGTAATACAGGATTTTTACTTGAATTTTCAAACGAAAACACATTATCGGGCAATATCATTTCTGAAAATTACTATTATGGCATTCATCTAAAAAATTCAAATGAAAATATTATTCGAGACAATTATATTCAAGATAATGGAAAAAGAAACGTTTTTATAGAAAATTCAATAACCACAAAGTATTCTGGAAATATTCGAAAAGAACAATGGATTGATGGATTTATTCTTGAAATGAGCGCTGTAATCTTAGTAACTGCTTATGTAATACACAAACTTTCAAAACATAATAAAATAAAAAAAAAGGATAATGAAATTAAAAAAAATTAAAAAAAATAATAAATTTTCAGAAAATAAGGGTTTTTTACAATTGGATTTTTTAAAGGCTAATCCCTAAATAATAAATATCCGACAGGTTTCAGATCATGGAAAGTATTAAAAATCTTTTATTTAAAGATGAGAAGGTTTTATGGGAAGAAACTCACCATATAAAATTGGATGAGCGACTAAGATTCGTAATTCTCATTTTAATGCTTATATTAATGAATTTATTTATCCTGATTCCATTAAGGAATTTATCTCTCCCGATTGCATTAGAGAGTCTTTTTAGATATTTTTTAATAATCTTGATCACGATGAATGTTTTGATGAGTGCCATGCTTTTATTCTCTTTTTTTGGGACATTAAAAGACATGAAGAAAGGTCAATTGACATGGAAGGATTTAAAAAAATATGAAATGATTTCTATCTTAACTAATAAAAGATGGATTCAAAAAGATAGAGGCGTTATTTTCTTAAAAGATAAGGGTTATTCGACAGGAGATATTGAGCATTATAAGGATTTCGTATTCATTAAGTTAGAATTAATAAAATTTATCGAACTCACGGAAGTAAAAGATTTGGGAAAAATGAAATATTGGATCAAATTATATTTCAGTTATGATAAAAAAAAACCTAAAGGAGAGATATTAGGGACGAATTTTTCTTCTACCGACCAATTTCTAATACTCTTGGATAACATTAAGGGCGTGCTTAAAATAAAACACGAAGAAAATGACCAGGTAAACAAAAACATGAAAAAATATCGATTTTATTACTAACATCGCTTATTTTTTAATATTTATCCTTTTAATATTACAGAAGAAATCCCATTTTTTCTTTATGTGGAACGATAATATTAACTTATCATCTAAATTATATTCCAACCTTTCAAGAATGTTAATAAATATGCTGAGAGTATTGTATGAAAATAGAATAAACGAGATTTTAGACGAGATAAGATATGGTCATGGCATTTTAACCCAGAAGGGATATATTTATGGATTAATCGCCATCGACCAAGATGTGAAAAAAATTGCATCGATTATTAATTTCCTTTAAAATCGGATGATGGGGATGTAAATTAATTTAAATTTTACATCCCTGTTTTCTTCTGTCCCCACATTCCGAGCGAAACACCCAACTCTTTATGTTCTTTCGCATATTAAATTCTATATTTATATAATTCATTCTGAAGGTCATTTAAATCTAACGGATGTAGTTTTACCATTTGCTTCCCACCTTCTATTAATTTATACATTTCGTTAGTTAAAAAAAAGAAATCTCGGGTTTTTTTTACTTTTCCCATCCTATTCGATAAACAATATTCTTGAAAAGCAAAACAAGTTTCGAATGAAGGCGATGCAAACGCCCAAACTTTTGTTTTAGATTCTGGATCAATTAATGCATAAATTAATTCTGAGTTTTGTTTGTGAAAATCCCAAACTGTAGCTTTCTGATCTCCAAAAAGGGATGGAATCGAATAAAAATAATAACCCCATACATGCTGTGCTAATTTTTGGAAAATAATGGAATAAAATTCATAGATATGATCTTTAAATATGTTTAAATTTACATGAAGTAATACAATTTTCGAATCACAATCTTCGGAGAAAAAAATAGGGGAATCCATTAATTCTGCTAAAGGGATATATGATAAAAATAATTTATGCCAATCTTCTTCTGATATGTACAAATCAGTGAATTGTGAATCAAATTCAGTAGACTCGAGTTTATTATCTATCCATTCTTGAAGAGTTATTTTTTTTTGAAAGGAAATATTTTGAATATGTCTAATTGGATACCATGAGGAGAGTTCTTCGTTTGATCTAGAGTTTACTAAAAATTTGTGCTCTTTTCGAATTATTTTATCTTCATCTTCACTTTCTCCATAATTTAATATAATTTCGGTCAAATGTTCTAATTCTGATAACCATTCGGGAATAACTCGAATGTCGTTTTTATTAAGATTTAATATGCGCAGATAAGGAAATTTCAAAATTATCTTAGGAATCTCCGAAAGATTTAGATTCTCTAAGCATAAACATACAACATGATTTGCTCTAGTGTCAAATCCAAAATCCGTTATATCTCCATGGATATTCCCCCAATTATTAATTAATGCCATATCACGATAAGGAACAATTTTACCAAGAATGAATTCCAATTCCAATAATGCTTTAATTTCATCAGAAACCAAACGAACTCCTCGATGAAAAATCTTTGATAATTTGGGAAGATTGGATAAATCAAAATCTCCTTTGCATTTTAGACTATAAATGGTAATAAAAGAATCAACTTCGGGGGGAAGTTCAGAATACGATAAATCCATTACCTTTAAAGCGTTAATCTTGTTTCGATAAATTTTTATTCCCAATTTAATTCTCTCGGATTCAAAATCATCCCAATCATATATAACTTCCATTTTTCGATTAGTCATTTTTTCAAGGAGTTTTATGGCTTTTATTTCATTTGCTAAAAACTTAACACCGTTAAAAAAATTGCCCATAATGGAATTTTCTATCCAAAATTCATCATCTGAATCAAAATATATTAGATTTTTGAATTTTGAGATCTTTGAAAGATTATCATATTTCTTTAACGGCCCCATTTTAATTTCAACTAATTGAAATAGATTTTCAATCCAATCAGGGATCATATTTAATGGATTATTGGAATAATACAATACGTGTAAGCAATATAATTTTCCTAAAATATCCGGAAGCTTCTTAAAGAGGTTATAGGAAATGGATAAATCCTTGAGATATTTTAAGTTAAGAATATCTTCAGGAATTGTATCTAATTTATTATGATCTAGATATAGGGCTTCCAAATAGCTAAATTTAAACACAGAAGAAGGAATAGATTTTATACCCAATTTATTTAGAAAAAGGGATACAACTCTACCCTCTTTTAATTTAATATATTTTTGATCTTCAATGTTTATGATTCCCGTTTCATTTGAGAGTTCTTTTAACCATTTTTTTTCTTCTTCGACCAAATTTATTATTGTCATTTTTCTTAATTCCTAATATTCTTTGATTTAATTATGATCGTATAAATATTTAATAATCGTGTATGGGTTGATTTATTTATAATTAAAGATAATTAAAATATCAATATGGCAGACATTCACATAGTTGATATTGAAGAAAGATCAATAAAAGCGGTATTAATTGACGGATTATTTGAACCATCCGCTCACGCCGGAGTAGAATTTGACGAAAAAAGAATTTACAGATGTTTAGATTGTGGTAAAGAATTCTTTTTTTTCGGTAGATGTCCAAGATCATAAGTGCAGAGCTGGAATTGTGGCATTATTTCTGGAATTGTTGAGAAATATCTCCAAAAGATTTAGACTTCATCAAAAAAAAAATAGACTCAAAAATATAAACTGAAAATGGTGCAGAAAAATACGATATTAAATACTCTCTCACAAATTCTTCTTGTAATGAGGTATTCAAAATTTTTTTATAGGAGTTAACAAATTTATTTTTAATAAAAATTCAAATGAGGGATTTCTTGATGCTGAGAAATTAATGATAAAACTCTTAGCCGCCTATCACAGACATGATATGCATCAGTTCTACTGGCGTGATACGCCTACAGGAGAAGTGGATTTCTGGGACGAATCGGAGGATCCTGCCGAAGACTGGGAATCCATCAATGAAATCGGGAGAATTGAATCTGATCTCAAAACGTATTCCAAAGCAGGACATGATGGTGTGTCCTTTATGGTTGATGATAGAGATGCTCCATTATTAGCAGCCACGTATGGAAACGATCTCAATTATTCCGATCCTAATGTCTATGTCGTCGATTACAACATGATGTGCATGATCTCCAAGTATCAGACCGGATATGAAGCGGGTATAAAATCAAGTTTTGGTCTTTGGTGGGTGAATTTCGGATTTATAGTAGTTCAAACAGCTTTAAGTTTGGCTGCTGGAGCCGTTGTAGGGGCGAAGTCGGCAGCAGGAAAAGCTGCAAAAGATATTAAACTCGCAACTATCCAAGGTTTTGAACAAATAGGTGTAGAAGTATTAGCAGCTCCGATTGTTCTAGAAAGGGTATCATATATTAAAAATCTGGTTTCAGGGTTATTCTCCGAACTATTTGTAGAAGAACTAAATCAAGGATTTTTATCATTGGTAAACTTTCCTTCTTTTCTTTCTGAAGCAATCTCAGAATCTTTGGGGGATGCAGCAGTTGATTTTGGATCAACTATTATTCAATCTACTTTTAATCCTCAACAATTTGGTATGTTAAAGAAATTCAGTCATAAAGTTAGACTTTATTTGAACCAAGTAAAATATATGCAGTTGACAATTGGCCTTCCATCATCTACCGTTGTGCCGTTACTAAACAATCCAAATATATACAGTGCTGCTTTTAAAATACTCGAGGCAATTCAAACCGGTAAAATTACATCCACATCTCAAATAAATACTTTGATATATATGCTGAATACGGACGTGACAACGTTCAAATCTGGAGGGGATAAGAATTTTGCCCACCAATTTGAACTGTTGGAGAAAATATCCGAGGGAGAATTTCTTAAATATGATAATTTACAGATTTCCCTAGAAAAATTTACCAAGATGATGCACCTATCCATCGCCAAAATCTGTCAAACGACCCAAGATGTTGGAAATATTATCGGACTTTGGTGGGGTTGGGGTGGTATTGATGGATATACTAGAGCGCAGCATATTGAATTCTATAAAAAAGGAACTAATGAAATCTGGGCGATTAGACCTATAGCAAATAAAGATGGAACACAGTCGCTCATGATGATCGTGACAAGGAACGGTAAGGTAGTAGAACATTTAACGCAAGATCTTACATTTGTTCCAAAGGGAACATGCAATAGAAATTTTGTTGAATGGTTAGATGCAGGGTTTAGTTACAAGATGGTTGATCCCATCATGGGAGTCCATACAAGATATCCCGCAATCGATATTTATAGAAGAGTTGGAAGAAAACGAGCCGCTGCTGAAGGACTAGCTACTCTGGACGGAAGCCTATTTCACTTATCATCAGATGGCCGAGATCTTTTTAGTAATAATCTCCGCCAAATAACGGATTTAGGGGCACTTGTGACATTTGACACTCGGGCTAGATTAGCAATTCAAGAGGACCCTGATGATCTCGGATCTTGGATTACATCGTCTAGTGCTTCTTCTTTAACCTTAGTAACATTGTTACAAGTTTCGCCGAATTCGGACATGAGTGCTAGAGAAGTATATAAGGATTGTTTAGGATATGATTCTGCAGATCTCCACCTTCATGTTGCTTATAATCAAATTACGATAGGAGATCTTCGTAATCCTCAAGTCTTTTCTATGATATTGACTCATAAACTAAAGTTGACCACCCCACAAAAAATGTCGTTTACAACTGATAAAGCTACTGATCTTGTGACACGAAATGAGTGGCTATCAAATACATGGAAGACCATTGTAGTAATAAACAACAAAGTTCAGAGGATGAAACTTAAAGGTATTAAACAACCCGCAGATACTGATGGAGGCAGTGCGAACATTGCAATTTGGGATAAATTTTCTCAGATTAAAAAACTAGTTTATGGAGGCAGTCCAATAAAGCAATCATTAGGAGGTTTTAATAGTCCTTGGAAAGCTTTCCAAAGCGTTCGTACTTTAGCATTTACTATTAATTCCGAATTTCCTGGAATGGGAGATGTCCTAATGAGATGGATGTTTAACCGCGGTGCTAACTTAGATGGATGGGAGACTTGGGTGTTAGCTGATGTAAATGCGGCTGGTGGTTGGAGTATCTTTAGAAAACCTCAAAGCATCGGGAACGCTCAGAAATTAATGAATAGATTTAAGGCGATTGCTGAAATGGGAAGCACAAGTTTTTATTCAAAAGTTATGGAAGGGAAAAAAGTATTAGATTTGTTCGCCCCTAAACACCTTAGTCTTTTCATAAATCATTTTACTGAATGCATTACCCAATCTACTGATCTAAGTGTTCTAACCATATCCAGAATCGAAGCTTGGAGGGACAAAAACGTAAAGAAATACGCTGCTTTACAGTATTCTGATGCTTTACTCCTCAACTACGCAACACAGTATCTAAGCTCGCTTTTTACTTTGATAGGACTAGATTTTAATGATTTCATGACGGATCATGTTTCCGACATCAATGCCGCATGGAGTTGGAATCCGGAATGTAGACTTGATTTATCTCAGTATGCAGGTGCAAGAACATATTTTGGTGCATTTAATCCTCAATCCAGATTAGAAATCCCAAAATTATATGGAACAGAATTACGTTCTGTGCTAATAGATCTAGACTCCGATTTCGAAGCAGATGTAGGAAGGACGACATTCGAGATCGAAGACGGGGATATTACTAGAACAATTCCTATAAATTCTCCGAATTCTCCTTATACAAAGTGGTATGGTCGCCAGCAAATAAGACATTGGTCACATTCGTTAACCCCCACACGAAAACGAATTCCAGAAATTGATTTTGCATCCACGGATCCAATAACACATATGTATTACGATATATTCCTTCAACTTCAAGAAGGAAGAGCTTTTGTAATAGAAATTGATGGAGGGACAGGAAGAGAGTATATGACAAGAAAAGATATGAATGTTTATTATTATGTTATGGATTGGAATCTCCCTATTATTAGCGTTGTTCGGGATAAAAATTTCCAGTATTATCTCCGCAGATGTCTTTTTATAGGGCACATTGCCCCGCTTCTTAAAGAATCAGATTGGACCTCACTAAATACCGCAATGAAATATAATAAAGCTAATGACCGATTACAATTCGAAGAGATGTTAACGGATTTATTTGAAAATTGGGAATCGTATGGTCTTTCTTCTCAGAATGAGGCAGTACATCTTCAAGAACTTTTCGGAATGGATATCGACGGAATAATTTTCCCCGAATTCGAAGCTTGGTGGGGAACATTCAGCAATTCATATATCCCGAAAGTTGGATTAATGTGGTATATGACAGGTTATGATCTAATAACTGGAGAGCCGATATACGACTAATTATATCAAAAAAAAAAAAAATTTTCCAATTTTTTTTCAATAATCTATATTTGGAAAAATTTTAAAGCGCATCAAAATTATATCCCTGTTTTTTTCTGTCCCCACATTCCGAGCGAAACACCCAACTCTTTATGTTCTTTCGCATAAGTTTTTACAGGTATTCCTTTCATTGCGGCGTCTATTGCTTGCCTAAATGCTATTGCTCCCGCAGTTGGCCCATCTTCATGACTGTGAATTCCACCGCCTGCACCAAGCATTATATTAAAACCTAAATCTCGAGTAGCATACTCAACCATCCCGGGTGTGATTCCACCTGAGGGCATTGGCATCATCGGTTTTATGTGAGGTAAAGGATAAACACATTCTATTACATTCTGAATAAATCGTTCGGGAACAACAGGTGCTTTACCGTAGGGTGCGGGCAATACTACTACATCGCCTCCCACTAATCGAGGTAATTTTCCCAAAGTGAGCTTTGAAGTAACCCCACTCCAAGGATCTTCATACCAAACTCCTGCGAAATCCATATGCATTTGAATAGGTATCTTAACGCTCGGATCTTCGGCAACTTGCTGAACTGTTGTTAATCCTTGAGGTAAATAATTAATTAAAATTCCATTCCCTCCATGCTTCTGTACCACATCAATATTTCTAAATATTCGTGGAGTATTATCTGTGACATTGACCATATAGATAGTTTTCTCACCAGTTTCTTCTTTGGCTTTGTCAAGTCCTTCCATAACTTTGGTTACTCGATCTTCTAAAGTATTGAATTTATGGTCTGCAATTAATTCATCATCTTTAACAACATCAACTCCACCTAGGGCAACTTTATATGCTAATTCTCCTGCTACTTCAGCTGTATGACCTGTACAAGGTTTGATCATATTATTTAACAACGGTCGCTTTTCAACGCCTAAATATTCTCGAATCCCTTCAATTCCAAATTGTGGTCCAGGCATAGTCGCCAAAACATCTTTAGGAAACCAAATATCCATGAGTTTTATTTTACCACCCATGCTGATATTTCCAATAAGTGCTGTAAAAAGTAATGCAAAATTTAGTTTGCCTTCAGTGTTTAGTAGGTTTACTTTTGGCCAAGCAATTTGCATTAAGTAATCTCGATATTCAGCGATCTTTGGGATTTTATACTCCCAATTTGGTAATTCATAACACCCAATTAACTTGGCAATATGATTTTTACGAACTTCTGCAGTTTCTGCTGGAACTCGAATCCATGTCCCAGTGCTTTGTTCAACCGCAGCAAATTGCCCTAATGCTAAACCGGACTGTTTCTTACCTATCCTAACAATAAGAGTTCCAATTATATAATTTTCTATGTCTAAACCATCGAAAACACCAAATGGTTGAGTTAATAAATCTTCAAAATTTGCTAGTGGCATTTTTTTTTCACTTTAAATTTTTAAAATATTTGTCTTAGATAAAAAATGGTAGTTTTATCTAAATAGGACTCTAAGACAAAATATGTTAAATAAAACAAGAAGATTATGAATATAAATAAATTTGGTATAATTCTAAGAAATATAGAAAGTCATTTTTAATCAAAAATTGAAAATGAGTTAATTCAAATATTAAAAAAAAAGATCTTAACTATTTTTATTGGTATTTATTGAACAAAATGATTAAAAAAGATATTTTGTTATTTCTCGGTGAATTTTTTTAAGTGATTTTTTCATCAATATTATAAACACATTGAATGTTTGGGGTTACTCTAAAATTATGTTTTCCATGCGATTAAATCAGTTGAAGCGCACAGTTTCATCGTTATCATCTTCCACGGAGGATCATCAAGTCCGATTGCTCTCCAACCAGCTTTTAGAGCAGTATTTCACAACAGAGAATAAATTCGGCAGGATTTATGAAAAATTAAACCAAATCAACTTCTTGGGTCAAATTTATGCTCGAATGGCCTCTTTGTTGGTTAACGAAGATATCACTGATGCTTTAATCTATAAATTGTATGGCATGATTAAAATAGGGGAAATTATCATAATTGAACTCTCTGTTAAGGATCTCTCCCTTCCCATAGATTATGTGTTACCAATTAAAATTTCTCAATCCAACTTTGAAGCCCTTCAGGATGAAATTAGAACTTTCAAGAAGAATGAGAACCATAAAATCACCAATTTTGAAGGAGTATTTAAGTATTTAATCAACGAAGCTCCTCAACTCTACAAACAATTGAATACTATAAAAACTTTTTCCAACCTATTAGGGCTAGTTTTTGGTGTTGATGACCAAGAGAAGGAGAGTATAAAGCAGATCGAGCACATCAATATCAAAGAATTGCTTTTTATAAGTGAATTGACCGGTGAGCTAATTCACAAGATCTTCAATCAATATGATGGTTTGCTCACTTATACAATGTCCTTATTTACAATGTTATCTAAAACAGAATATGAATCCAAATTTAAACCCCTACTTAATTCCATTCTTGAATCTCTTGGTACATCCACCCAAATTATCCTCCTCCAACAACGACTTTTAAAAAGTATCGAAAAAAAAAGAATCAACAATGAACAACAAGCCCGATTAAAAAACGAAATTGTTAATAAATTAATGGAATTAGGAGTACAACTTGAAGAGGAAACGTTGGAAAAAATTTTCAATTTCTTAGATCAACCCTATGAAATGCAGTTACTTGGAGTTAATAAGGTCGAGTTGGCAGAATGTGGAGAAATAACTACGTTATTTAGTAACTCCAGCTTGATTCTATTCAAGGGTCAAATTATTACCTTCTGGGATGAAAAATATGAAATCGCTTTTGAGTTTAGCGGTACACTCCAAAAAATCACGAAATTTTTCGAATCCATTATCCGAAAAACCAATACAATCACAGCGGACCTCTTTGCAAAAGGTTTCCGCGCGGCTATCCCCCTATATGACGTGAATACATGCGAAAAGACAGGCATCCACCTTAAAGATATTACCGCCACATCCTCAACACAAAAAATAAACATTTCCGACCTCTATTTCGATACAAACCTTAGGTTATATAGGCTTTATGAATCAAATTGGATGGAGTTAAAGAGGATCGTCAAACAGAAAGCCCAAGAAGAACAAGCGATACAATCTCTGTCAGAAAAAAATCGAATTTTTTCACAAATCTACAGTGGATTGGAAGTAATGATAGTTCAATGGAGCGCAGATAGAGTATTTAACGGACGCAGTGAAGAAGTCGTTATTGCTAGCCGTATTCTATTTTCAGTTGTCCAATTATTGCAGCAAATGTGGAATGCCGTTATCCCCTTTAGGGGAGAGCTCCTTAGTAATGAAACTTTATCCGATTTTCAACGAGTTTCCGAAATGTTGAGAGAGTATTGGATCCGATTTCAAAGAATATACCGCCTCTCACTTATAATCAATAAAATCGGGAGAAATATTTGGTACCTAAACCGGGAGCTGGTAATTACAGTTGGGGAAGAAGAAAAATATTTTAAACACCCCGAAACGATACAGGAACTTATTGCCGATATCCCCAATGTTCTCAAGCAAGAATACCGTCAGAAACTGATCACAAAAGAAATCCGGCTGCAAAAAAATGATATTTACAACGAGCTCTTGGCCAATATCGAAGAATTGTCAATCATCCCAGCAGAAGACCGCGACCTTTTAATGAACTTTCAAATTATTCTCGACTTCATCGCAGTGTATGAATAATTAGAATAATTTATTTACAACATTTATTGGTATTAGAAAGAGAGATTTAGAATGGTATGCAAAAGTGTATAGGTTTTTATTTATTCTCTAAATTTAGTATAACAAACTTATAAAATAAAATATAGGAATTTCATAATTATTTGAAGTCGAGAATAATGGTAAAAAAAATAAAATGGCAAGGTGAGGATTTAAGATTGGTTAAACGCCATTTTATGAATATCGGTGGAATAACGATTCTATTGATTGATGAGACTAATTTTCCCCATATAATAGTTAGTTTAAATTCAAAAAATTACATTTTACAGGAAAAAGAGATAATTGTTAAAGATTTTGGAGATAATGCAGGTATTAAGGATGTTTTAATTTCTGAAGGTTATTTAATCCCTACAGGAAAATGGGTAGAAATGAAAAATGAATTATGTGAAATTTGTGAAGTAATTTGATATTTTTCTAACGTACCTTATTATTTTATAAATTTTCAAACTATCTTTGAAAAAGGATTTTTTGCACAAATTTATCTTTTTTTAGATTTTCAAAAGTGATTTTCTGGTTGGGTTCAAATTTTATACTTATTCTCTATTCTTTTTCTTTAATTCTGGACAAATTTGATTAGAAAATTAATATTCTGGACAAATTAAGTAAAAAGAGGGGAGAAAGATTTAATAACTTAAGCAATGTGAAGATTATTAAGGAATTAAATCACAAGAAGGTTTGTAAATGTCAAAAAAATTTTTTTTGGTTTTCGACCATGGAACAAGCGGCATGAAAACTGCAATAATTTCTACTCAAGGAGTAATAATGGGTTTTAATGTAGATGAGTATGAATTATTCCATCATGAACAAGGATGTGCAGAGCAAGATCCAAATGACTGGTGGAACTCACTAATTAAAACTACTCAAGAATTAATCTCTCAAAATATTGTACCAGTAGAGGATATCATAGCAATATGTAGTTCAAATCAAATGGATGGGACCATTCCAGTAGATAAAGAGGGAAACACGCTATATAATTGTATTACTTGGATGGATACACGTGGTGCAACATCCATTCGAAAACATTGTGGTGGACCTATCGCAGGATATAAATTCTCAATATTATTAAAATTTCTTAAGAGCACCGGTGCTGCACCTGGTTTGAGTGGAAAAGATATTCTCGCACATATTTTATGGTTAAAAGACACTCACAATGAAATTTATAAAAAAACTTGGAAATTTATGGACTGTAAAGATTATCTAAATTATCGATTAACCGGGAAAGTAGCTTCATCTTATGATTGTGCATTTCTAACCTTTCTATTAAATACCAAAGATATTAACAATATTTTTTATGATGAAAAACTGCTTGAAATGGTAAATATTGCCCGAGAAAAATTCCCTGATCCATATCCATCTACCCATATTCTAGGCACTCTTTCAGAAAAAATAGCTGAAACATTAGGATTATTACCTTCAACTAAAGTAATACTCGGTGCTGGGGATATGAGTTCAGCACAAATCGGTTCGGGAGCAATCGACTGTAATCGAGCACATATTTCTATAGGAAGTTCATCTTGGGTTATGACTCATTCGAAAACGCGAAAACTGGATATTAGCCATTCAATACCTTCTATACCATCTGGAATCCCGGGAAAATATATTTCTTTTGGTGAACAAGAAAGCGCAGGTATTAATTTGGCATGGCTTAGGGACAATATTTTATACCACAAAGATCAATTATTGCAAAATGAGCAAAAACTCGATGTATATAAAATATTTGATAGTCTAGTTGAAGAAGCAGAACCTGGATCAAAAAAATTAATATTTACACCATGGCTTTGGGGTGAACGTTGTCCGATAGAAGATCATACAATTAGAGGAGGTTTACATAACGTTTCTTTGGATATTGAACGTAAACATCTCCTAAGGGCAATTTATGAAGGAGTAGCATTTAATTCTCGATGGGTTATCGAACCTTTGGAAAAAATGGTGAAACATAAATTGGATCCGATCGTGTTAATTGGTGGCGGTGCAACTTCAGATATTTGGTGTCAAATCTACGCTGATGTTTTAAATCGAACTGTAAAACAACACGCATATCCAAAAGAGGGTGTTTCAATTGGAGCTGCTCTAATCGGTGCTGTATCACTGGGTTATATTACTTGGGACCAAATTCCGGATCTGATTAAATATAAAAAGGAATATAAACCAAATCCTAAAAATCGTGAGATTTATGATGAATTATTCAAAGAATTTAAGAATATTTATAAAAATAATAAAAAAATGTATCGCAGATTAAACCATTTTTAAATTTTAATTGAAAAAACTTCTTTTTTTTCTATTTTACATATTTTTCTTGAAATTCTTCATCAGTGGCTGTTAAATAGAGGATTCCTTCTATTAATCCAACAAGCGATGGAATTCCCGTCCAAGAAAAGAGTAAATATAGCACACCCATCCCCATATCGTTCAGATAAAACTTATGTATCCCGAAAGTACCTAATAAAATAGCAAATATACCAGCAACCATGCGATCTTTAACTATATTTGCAGGAGAACCAACGATTTCTGGTTCTATTGCATTATCATTTGTATAATATTCTTGGTCACTTTCTTGATTATTTGATCTTGGAGACATTTCATAACCACAAGAAGCACAGAATTTAGCTCCTTCTTCTAAATTAGTTCCACAGTTTGGACATACACTCATTATAAATAACCTAATTAAGAAATAAAGTATGAGAATAAAAAATTTCCCCATATAAAAAAAAATGAACTATAAAACCGAAAGTGAAAAATTAATTTTGAATATTTGAAAAAATCCTATCAAAACGCGATAAAGCTTCATCAATAATTTCATTTGAATCCATCATATTCATATAAAGACGACTACCTGCAAGTGTTATCATCCCTTCCGCCATCATTGCCGCCCCCATTTCACCCATTGCTTTCTTTCGTTCCATTGCTTCCATTAATGCACCATCTTTATTAACATCTATTAACATGGCACCTGCTGTTTCAATGTGACATAATGATCCTTGATTATACGCAACAAAAGGTAAATTATTTTTTTCAATAATCTTATTTAACCCTTCTATTAACCGATCTCCTGCAATGGCTGCTTTATAATATGCTTCATTTCTCTCAATTTCTTTAATTGCCCAATACCCAGCTGCACATGTTAGAGGGTTTGCGGTAAGTGTCCCTCCTATATATGCGCGATGTTTTCCCGATTCAACGCCAGCAGCGAGATATTTAATTATTTCTTCATGGCCACCAACACCTCCAGCCATTGGGTACCCTCCAGCAACAATTTTTCCAAATGTTGTTAAATCAGGATCAACATTTAAATATCCTTGAGCACCACCCATCCCAGATCGAAATCCAGTAACAACCTCATCAAAAACAAGAAGTGTGTCATATTGAGTGCATAATTCTCTTGCTTGCTTACAGAAATCCTTAACTCTCGGTCTGGTCCCCGATTCTGGACCAAATGGTTCCAAAAAGACTGCAGCAGTACCACCTTTCTTTTCATTTCGCTTTAATAATTCTTCCAATGCTTCAATATCATTTGGGAAAAATTCTTGAGTGTATTTAAGAGCCCCATGTGGAATTCCGTGTGCTTCATAATTACCAGTGCCAGGAATATGAAGTCCATAAACAAACTGATCTGACCATCCATGGTAAGCTCCTCCTTCTTTTATTATTTTCCTTTTCTTTGTATATACTCTCGCCACTCTTGCAATTGCCATATTAGATTCTGTTCCGCTCCCGAGCATTCGAAACATTTCTACACTTGGCATGTGAGATTTTATTAATTCTGCTAATTTTAACTCATATTCATGGAATAATCCAGTAACAGGACCACATTCATTTAAAACTTCGATAACTTTCTCACGAACAGGACCCCAATTATTTCCTAAAAGAGTAGGGCCTCCTGCTTGAAGAAAATCAATATATTTATTTCCATCCATATCCCACATATAAGCGCCATCAGCTTTTGAAACACAAATTGGAAAGGGGTAATTGAAAGCTAAATTGTGCTGAACACCACCAGGAATAACTTTTTTCGCTCGGTCTGTAATTTCTTTAGATTTCTTGCATTTAGATTCAAAATATTTTAGATAATCAGCCATTTTATCCTTTTCTAATGTTCTAACAGGTTGATTTACTAAATCATTTAGTTTTTCTAAAATATTTTGTGCATTGGGCCAATGTGTTAACCCAAATTTTTTTTGACTCATGATTATCACTTCTTTTGATATTATATTATCATTATATTCTTATTTTAACTCTTTTTATGTAATTATTGCATTTTTTTAGTGAAAAACTAAGGATCAAATATGTTTAAAAAAATTATGGAAAAATTAAATCCCGATATATGGGTTTTTTTCATCAAAAATTACGTAAAAAGCTAAATCAATTATTTGATGTTCTCTATCAATTTTAATCACATCCACAACGGTTCTTCCCCCATAGATTGGTGGTATTAACTTTTCAAACCACATTTCAAACAAACCTGCAATTATATAATAATGTGCAAACCCATTATCAATAACATCTTCAGAAAGTACATAACCACCTTCAAAGGATATTATAGCTGCTAAATTAGTTTGCTTATCTGGGAAACCCTTCTCATCAAGTCTAATATCATCTTTAAATTTCTCAACTGGTAAAGTATCTTGAAGTACTTTAAGAGTATTTTCGATAATGTCCGATAAATGATGGGGTTGATTTTTGAATTCTTCATTTTTTGATAAATCTGGGAATTTCATCATCGGATAGGTTATTTTCCCTAATTCTTTAAAATTCTGCTTTCCTTCTTTTGTTTTGATATCCCATTTAGAACCTCCAACAATGCATAAACCTTGTAATATAGCTTGGTATTGAAACCCAAAAATTGTTTGGGGTCGGATGCGCTCTTTGAGGACATATGTTTTATCAGATTGTTTGCATATTGAACCCTTCATTTCGAGAAGATCTAAATATCTATATACGGAATTTCGAGAAACATCCAATATTTTCTGTAAATGCCCAATTCTAAGCCCATCTGGATTTCTATCTAAAATCCGTAGGATTTTCTCTTGGATTTTTTCTCCTTTCTTGGTCATAAATTTCACTTTTTTTTTTTTGATAAATTATGTTTAATTTCTTA
>JAUWMK010000436.1 GCA_030613185.1 Promethearchaeum sp. | reverse complement strand
GCTAATTCAGCAAATCGAATATAAAAGTAAGATGGTCGGTATCGATGTGGTTAGAATCACTGAAGAATTCACATCGCAAACATGTTCTCATTGTGGGATTATTAAAAAATCCAATCGGAAACATCGGGGATTATATGTATGTTCTGAATGTGGATTGGTTCTCAATGCCGATGTGAATGCAAGTAAAAACATATTACAAAAAGAAATCCCTAAGTCCATCTGGATAGGGGATAGAGGGTGTTTGGGCCGCCCAATAGTGTTAAAAATCTCGTAAAAATAGATCGTTAACCTGTGAATCCCCTTCCTTCAGGAAGGGGTAGTTCAAGGTGATTAATAAGACATTTCATCATAATTTAATTTAACGCTTTTACTCAAAAATGAGTAGTTTTTTTTAATATGAAATTTTTTATTTCTTTGTATTATGATTATAAAAAAATCCAAAAATTTGGATAAAATCCATTCAGTTGCTCCGGATTTTGTAGGAGAGAAAGAATGGTTCTTTCTTTATTGGATAGCATATTTTAAATTAGTTAATAGTGGAAAGATTTCTACGCCAGAACTTTGCAGTAAAATCCCAATTAGTCAACAGACAATTTCGCGCCGTATTTTGGAATTAGAAGAAAATGGGTATATAATTAGGAAAGATGGAAGTCGTGGAGGAGATTTAGAGTTAACAACAAAAGCATATATCCATTTAGAAAAAGTTTTTCAAAATCTACAATATGTTTTCTCAAGTAAATCTTGTGTTGAGCAATTCCATGGAAAACTAAAAACGGGCATGGGAGAAGGAGCACATTATATTCAAAATGATAATTATTTTAGTCAATTTAAGAAAAAATTAGGTTTTGAACCCTATTTCGGCACTCTCAACGTTCAAGTTAATCCTGAATTGTATGATTTTCTCCAGGAACAATTAAAGAATTTCAAACAGACAATCATTCAAGGTTTTGAGAATGGATCAAGGACATACGGTGATGTTGTTTGCTATTTTGTGAGAATTTGGTCCGAAAACAAACCCGATGTTAAAGTCCCCGGAGCACTGCTTTTGATCCAAAGAACATCTCATAAGCCTTTTGTGTTGGAATTTATCGCTGAAAAATGTCTTCGTGAATATTTCCCAATTAAAGATGATGATGAAGTTTTCTTTGAATTTAGGAAATGTTAGAGTAGTTTATTGATGAGTAATGAAAAAATCCTTAATATCCTTCAAATTCTTCCAATTAATAAGAGTTTGGAAAATGAATCCAGAAAACTAATATATGAATGTCTTTCTGAACGATTTGGATTAATAAATGATTCCCTAAACCCAGATCTAAAAAATATTGTTGAATATTATATAAAGAAAGGAGATATTTTCATTGTTGGTTTATATAAAGGTGCTTTAATTTGCACAGGCGCCTTAATAAAGGAAAATGATCAAACGGGAAGAATTGTTCGAATGTATGTAAAAAAGGATTACAGAAGAATGGGGATTGCAGGATATATTGTGAAAACTTTGGAAAAATATGGAAAACAAAAGAAATTTATCAGTATTGTTTTAGAAACTAATGATGACTGGATTAGTGCTATTAAATTATATGAAAGTTGTGGATTTCAAAAATACGATCATTTTGAAGGAAACATCCACTTAAAAAAATTGATTTGAATTCAATTTATTATATTTTTAAAAATTAAATAATTAGATTAAGAAAAATTAATTTTTAATCAGAAATTTCTATGTTTATGCTAGAAGGAAAACGCATTTTTGTAACTGGCGCAGCGGGATTTATAGGAAGTAATTTGACTGACGCTTTACTTGAAAAAGGAGCAGAAGTGATTGGATATGATAATTTATGGAACGGCCGAATGGAAAATCTCGAATTAGCCCAGCAAAATAGGAATTTTACATTTTATAAAGGAGATGTACGCGATTATGATAGACTTTTGCATTTAATGAAAGATGTTGACATTGTTTTTCATAAAGCTGCATTTACAAGCGTTCCTCAATCAATAATAATGCCCCAATTATGCAATGAAGTGAATGTTTCTGGGACTCTAAATATATTGAACTCTGCACGAATTAACGATGTTGAAAAAATTGTATATGCTTCAAGTTCTTCTATATATGGAGATACTCCAACCCTCCCCAAACATGAAAAAATGCATATGGATCCCATTTCACCTTATGGAGTAGCCAAACAAGCAGCAGAATCTTATATGACCTCATACCATCGAGTATATGGGTTAAATACAACATCTTTACGCTATTTTAATGTTTTTGGTCAACGACAGAAGGATTCTCCTTATAGCGGGGTGATTGCGATTTTTATTGCACGAATTTTGGAAGGAAAAAACCTACTCATTTTTGGAGATGGAAATCAGTCACGGGACTTTACGTATGTTAAAGATGTGATCAACGGAAACATTCTTGCAGCAGAATCTAAAGAAGCAGCAGGAAAAGTGATGAATATAGCTGCCGGAAAGCCGATTTCATTAAATGAACTCACAAAAATAATGATTGAACTATCAGGGAAAAAAGGAATTGAAATTCAACATGGGCCTATTAGAACAGGGGATATATTACATAGTTATGGAGATATTACCCTTGCGAAAAAAATATTAGGGTTTGAAGCAAAATATGATGCAGTTAGTGGATTTAAGGAATATTTGAATTATTATAAAAATATTTATTCTTCTAAATCAAAAGAGAGATAATTTCTTCAATTCTTAACTAAATTTCTGAAGACTTAGATTTATTAAATGATTGAAAAATGATATTCTTCTTATGATATTTAGAATATATTTAATATTGATTATAGCGATTTGAAATTTAAACAATATATATGAGGTTTTTAATGAAAAAAATAAAAAAAAATAA
>JAUWMK010000254.1 GCA_030613185.1 Promethearchaeum sp. | reverse complement strand
AACAGTAAATGCGCAAATGGGGTTTAATCCTTTATTAGATAAACAAGAAGGTGTAATACTCACCCAGAATAATAATGAATTTGTAAATCTATCAGAAGATAGTCATTTATTAATTATAGCAACAATGAATCCAGATGTTATGGGAATAAATAATTTACAAGCTTCTGTTCGAGATCGCGCTTCAGCAATTATTGAAATGACTTATCCTTCTCTAGAAAAAGAATCTTGGTTAATTCAACAACTTACAGGATTGGATGAAAAATGGGCATTAATGTACTGTGAAGTTATTGCAGAATGCAGAAGAGCCAAATTTGTTGATAATACTGTTACAAAAGTTCCAAGCACCCGTGCTATTATTGATTGGATTAATTATTCAAAAGTATGGGGAGCAATGTTGTCCTTTAAATTAACAATAGCCAATCGTTATTGTGCAGGAAATAATGAAGTGGAAAAAAAAATTCTAATACGAATTGCTACCGGAAAGGGAGTCGCGAAATGGAAAATCCCAAAAGATGAAGAATTATTTGAGAAAATAAAACATCCAGATCGATTTCATTTTCCAACTAGCCAACCAATGAAAATGAAAAAACCTACTGAATTAAAAAAGAAAACTTTAACTACAAGACAAAGAAAAGAAATAAAACAGCAAAAACTAGCTAAGAAATTAAATTTAGTCCCTCTAGATAATTACTTTGGTAAGAAAGAGGAAAAAAAAACTATTAAAAAATGATCCCGACCTAACCAATGTTTTTAAGTGACGATCATTCACCTAAAAGTCATTTTACCTAAAAATAACTAATAGTTATTCTAAAATTGTTTATCAATTTTGATCTCTTCCTTTGTAGCATTTAGAACTTCTTTTTCTGCTGCTTCATTCCTAATTGGAATCTCAAAATGACGATTTCTCAACGATTTCAATCCAAATACCCAAAAAATTAATCCTAAGATGGAAATCACACCAAAATCAACAAATAACAAGAATAAATTTGATTCGGGATCATTTGTAAAAAATAATGAAGTCAAAATAAAACCAACAAATGACAAGAAGCCATATATAGCAATAAGCATTAATTTTTTTTTGGTTTTCTGATGATTTATGGTAAACCTTCCTGAATTATTGGAAATTGTCTGAATTTGATAAAAGACACTAAATACAAAAAAATGAGATAATATGCCAACAAATATAGATAGGCATCCGATCCCAATAATTAAGCTGAAAACTAGAGCCTCATGGGAAAAAGTGAAGGAAATTAAAGAAGTTCTAAAGAAAACTATTAGAACGAGATATTCTAAAAAGTAGAAAAAAACATTATAAACTATCATATACAATAAACGCCTTTTCAATAACGATTTTTGAAGCTTTTTTTGGTGTAGAAAGTCCTCAATGGGAGTTAAATCAAAGCTACTAAGGCCTAATAGAACAAAAAAGTTCACAAAAATCAATAGTTTAGAAATCGTATAGAAATATAATAAAACATTAACGCCACCGGCAATAGTAAAAAAACTAATTAAAGGTATCATGAGTAAAGTGCTAAGTCCAATTTTTTCTTTTAATTTTGGATTTTCTTTAAAAAAGAATCCATTCATAGGTAATTTATGTTGGTTTTTTACATCATTCATATAATATTCACGACTTTTAAGTTAATATAACATATCTAAAAAAACAATGCAAATTATATTTTGTCCCTCTAGATTATTTCTTTGGTAAGAAAGAGGAAAAAACAACTATTAAGAAATGAATTTCATAAATTCACAATCATTAAATATTTGTTTGGAAGTAATTAAGTTATGAAATTAGATTTAGACAATGTAAATGATGGTCTGTTTGGTAGATGGTGGATATATATCAATAGTGAAAATTTCATTTTTCAAAAAAATGTTCCAGAAAATGAAGTAAAAGATGATGATATATTAATCCATAAAGAAATTAAAGAGGGAGAAACGTTTCCAACTTTACGCTATCACACTATTTTGGATGATGATATATTAGAAATTGATGGAAAGATAGCCAGAGAAATGTTGAGCATTAAATTAAAAGAATTTATATTAAAACATAAAAAAATTCCATATTCAGTTGACTTTAATAAAATACAAAAAAATGGATTAGTTATTTTCAAGTATTCACCAACCAAATTTGATAATTTTCAATTTAAAATACAAGTATCAGAATTTGATTTTGAACAAGATGAAGCGGAAGAATTTTTCACAAACATCGAGAACATGGAAGGAATACCTGTAGATGGTGAATTAATAATAAAAATTATGGAGGACAATCCGATTATTGAAAATATTGCTTCAGAAAGTGGAGCGAATAGAGTTTATATCTTTGATGCTAAAGTAAAAGAGATGGAAAAAAGAAGTTCTGAATATATGGGGCATGTAAGTGAATTTTTCATTTTAGATCTCCAGAAAGGAAAAGCAGCTCCTGACAAAAAGAAAAATACAATGAAAAGAGATTTTGATCGAGTAATTGTTAAAATTAGTGAAAAAACTTTGACAGCAGCAGATATTAAGGTCGGAGACAGCGTATCACTAAGTGGTAAAACCAAAATTAATAATGAGTTTAAGTTTATCATCCAAAATGTTCGGAAAATAACCAAGAAAGAAGAAAAATAAGTTTTAATGTATAATACTAAAATCTTGAAAACCTTCTTCTTTTATATCAAAAAAATGTTCTACTTTGACAACCTTAGCATATTTAGGTCCTTTTTTTAGACATTCTAGCATTTTATCAACTATTTCCTTAGGACCTTCACATATAACCTCTACATCACCATCATAATTATTTCTAACACACCCAGTTAACCCAAGTTCATATGCTTTATTTCTTGTGTTAACTCGGAAAAATACACCCTGGACTTTTCCACTTATAATAGCATATAGTCTCAAATTTTCCACCTAATTAAATAAATCAAAGTAATAAAATAAATCCATCACGCTGCTTAATTGTAAACAAATTTTGAATATCGGAATAAGTTTGGATTAAAGTTCTCTTTTTATCCAAGTTCTCTTCATTTTTTATTTTCTTCGATACAAATTCCAAAATTCTCGGCATTCTATCTGAAATTATAAAGTTGATTGTGTTTTTTAAGGAATTATCCGCTAATAAGATAATATATTCTATATATTTCTCAATTAATATCAAATCAGAGGCAGAATAATATTTTTGAATGAATTCTGAATCATACCCTAGTTTTTTCCACATTTTCTGAATATTTTTATTAAATTTAAAAGAATCCATAAGTGATAGTAATTTTTTTGTATGTTTGGTACCAAATATTTGTAAGATATTTTGAGGTGATTGATTTTTATAGAGACTAGGGAATAAGACACCCAAAGATTCTGCGGCCTTAAATCGAATCTTATCTTCTTTATCAAGTAGGAGAATTATCAATAGATTCTCAACTGAAGGTGTTTGAAAATTTGGGAGTGAAGCTGCAATATTATATCTAATGTTTTCATCAGGATCACCTACAAATTCTTGTATTTTAATGACCGCATTTGGGATTTCTAAAGAGATTAACAATCTAACTATGCTCTCTCTTTTTTTCCAGTTCATATTTGGTAAATTTACTATTTTTTTATCGAGTTTTTTCAGTAATTTCGTTTTTTCTAATTCTGATAAGTTTTTCATTATGTCATAAAAATTCGGGCTTTTATATTTATCAATGTTGAAAATATGGAGTAATTTTGCTGCATTCAAACCAATAGCTTCATTTTCATTAACTAATGCTTCAATTAGATAAGGTTCGAATTTTTTCTTATTTGCTTGAATCAGCTTTACAGTTTTTAGAAATAAATCAGTATTTTTTACTGCTAGAAAATGTATTATGTATTGATAATATAATTCTAATTCTGATGCATCTAAATTATATTCAAGCCCAATTGTTTTTGTATTAATATTTTTATGGATATTAATAGATTTAAGTAAAATTTTCCCTTTTTTTTGCACAGCTTTATCAGGATGATATAATAATAGAAAAATAGAATCAGAGATTTCAGATGATATCAAATTTTGATTTATTGATTTTTTGTTTAATTTTTTTAAGTTTTCTGCGAGATCATCAATAATTTTAAAAATTTCATGTTTTTCACTCAAATGAAACACCGATTGCATTTCCAATGCCTAATATCAGGACTATTTCATTAGGTTTTGTTTGTGAGCGTATTATTTTTTTTAAGATCCTAATAATTTTTGGGATTGCTAGCATTATTGCTTCACTCATGGGAGAGACTGCTTCTTCTAAGCTTTCTCTGCATACCACGGCTTCGAAGGGGATAGGAGGTGTTTCTTTCATACAAAGAGTTTCAATCTGGTATTTATCAATTAAATTGTTTGAATCTCCACCAATAACAATGCCTAAACCTTGTGCAACAGTTCCAAGTTTTTCACCTTCTAAGCGATCCATTGCATCTACTGTTATTACAATGGAAGGTTTTTGGTTTTTTTCACGCAATTCTAAAAATAAATTTTCAACAGCCTCACCGATATTTCCCACAATAGCATCTGGGCCTTTAGGACGAAGACAAATACATTTACGGTTTTCATAAGCTATTTCAGATGAATATATTCCGTTGGAACGTTCTTTTAAATTTTTCTCGAGATTATGAACACCATTATTTTTTTGATTTTCTTTGATAAATTCATTTACAGACAGAGGTCCTATTGAATCCCCAATAGGTAATTTTTCCTTAAAGGAATCTAATGCAGTTCTATATGCTCGCGCTTTAATCATTATTTGTGTCAAATCTGAAGCGGTGGAAAGTAAAAACAGATAACTTTTTGTTCTCTCACCGATAATTAGATTGTGACGGACTTTTTTACGAATATTATGAATTTCTGTAGTGGCATTAAGTAAAGCAGAAATTGTTGCAAGTGAACTTTTGTCTATATTAGGTAAAAATTGTTTAATTAATTGAGAAAGTCTCTCTTCTCGATAAGACATAATATAACGCAATTTTTCATAAACCGGAGGGTCTAATTGAGCGGGAGAAATGACAAAGAAATCCAACATTTTATTTATAAATTCTGTTATTTCCCTAGGGGTTATGCTTTCAGATGAAATTGGTTCAATAATCTTTTTTATCAGATTGATCCCAAATTTTTTCCATTTGTTCAATCTTTTCAAAGATTTCTTTATTTGACGCCCAGCATACCATCCTTGCCAATTCTGCCCATAAAAGAAAACTAAAAGTAATAGAATGATGAAGAAAGTTGTAAGAATTTCATTAAACTGAGCAAGAAAATCTGAAAATTGTGACATAATAATTATTTAGTAAAACATAGGTAATTTGCAAATAAAAATCCATACTTATAATTTTCATAATTTATTTATATCAAAATGATGGTCGATTTTCCCCGAAATGAATATATTTATGATCTTATTGGATTAGGAGGAACCTTTGATCAATTTCATTTAGGACACGCAGATCTTATTAAAACTGCATTTAGATATGGGAAACATGTGGCAATCGGGTTAACTACTGAAAAATTATTAGATAATAAAATATTGAAGGATAAAATTCAATCATATGCTCAAAGGGAAGAAAACTTAAAACAATATATTCACTATGAAATTGGGGTTTCAGAGCAATACTACTCAATTATACCTTTAAATGATCCTTTTGGTCCTGCAATAACCGATAAAAACCTTCAAGCCCATGTAAGCAGTATGGAAACTTATAAAATTGCGATAAAAATTAATGAAATCCGAATAAAAAATGGATTACCGCCTTTGGTCCTAATCGTAATCCCCATCATTTTAAATAAATCTGGAAATAAATATAGTTCTAGTGAATTACGTAAAAAACAAGATGATTAGAGCAAGATTTTAAGATTTATATCTTTTGAGATGTTGACACTGAATCGAGCAGTAATTTCTGAAAGGATGGAGTCATTTTGGGACAAGAAGTTTTTATCTACGGCATTTTCGAGTATCGTACGTTCCTTTTGGGTGGCTTCATGAATTAGACGCTCGACCTCGTGGGGCGTTAATGGTTGAATGTTATCTTTTTTGGCGTGTTGTAGGGCTAAATCAGTGACTGAACGCTTGTAAAAATCGAGGAGCGCGGGTAATTCGTGAATATCAAAGTTACGGATGCTTGTATGTCTAGAGATGGCAGTCCTATATAGTCGAGCACCTGTCGGGCATAAATTTACGGTACTGACAGATAATTCAGATAGATTTTCGGGACTACTAATCAATTCACGAAGTTTTGTGGGATTAACAAGAAATTCACGTATATGATCTGGGTTCTTGGGGATTCCGTGAAGCGAGCGAATGGGGCAGTTTTCGGCGCGAATAGTATGGATTTTTTTACATTTTTTGAGGGGTTCGAGCGATGATACTTCGGTATTGGTTATGTTTAATGAATCTACGATGGGAAGATGTTCAATTCCGGCTATAGATTTAATTTTAGTGCCAGAAAGGTAAATTGTGTGAAGTTTATTTAGTCCGGCAAGATTTTCGATTTTGGAGATCGGATTAATCGAAAGAAATAATTGATGCAGGTTACTTAATTCTTTTAATCCTTGAATTCGGGAGATTCTGTTGTGCCGCAGAATGAGACTGTAAAGATTTTTCATTCCATCTAATCCTTCAATTTTAGTAATTTGGTTGTTGGACAGATTCAGATATTCCAATTTTTCCAACCCTTTCAAACATTCAATTTTCGAGATATGGTTTTTTGATAGGTCCAATTTTTTCAATTTATTCATTCCGTTCAAGCCTTCAATCCTATCAATCTTATTATTGGAAAGATGTAAAGTTTCAAGATCTTCAAGAACTTTTAAATCATCCATGAACTCAATCTTCTCGCTTCTTAAAGACAAGGATTTTAAATATCTTAAATTTTCCAAACCTTCTATTTTCTCCAAGAAAGCACCCCCCAATCTCAACCCCCTTAAACGATAAAATTTTTCCAAATTAATAGTTTTTGAAGGTATTGCAGTAACCGAAAATGATTTCAGATAAGGAGCCACATCTTG
>JAUWMK010000301.1 GCA_030613185.1 Promethearchaeum sp. | reverse complement strand
CACTGATTACGGCGAGTTCTAAACGCTGGACATTTTCCGAGGGAAGTATACTGTGTTATATCCAACTTCTGCAAAGAATCTATGGTTTGCAAGTGACGGAAATGGCAGAGTGACTACTATAGATTATTTTGACGAATTATGTTTTTTTATTACATCTAGAAATTTTCATTCCCCAGAAGTATTAAACTGGATAGAAACTCCAAGGGAATTGTCAGAAAATGCTCATAAGTCTGTTTAATTTGTTGATTTTCCTCTCTTCCAATTAATATACAATCATAAAAAATTAAACGCCCTTCATCTATAACTAATCGGTCTCCTAAGATAATCCCATTATCATGACCAATTCCAACAGGCCTATTAAGAATTTCACCTGATACAAATTCCAAATGGTCAATTTTATACTCTCCATCTAGATACAGACAAGAAGTTGTTAGAAAACGAACAATATGAGGATAGTGAGCAGAAAAACGTGCAGAATCGAACTCTTTAACTAAATCCGGTTTAATTTGAATGCAATAATCAATGTCATCAAAATTATTTATAACAGATTCGCGTTCATTTGAATGAATTTTCCCATTTTCAAACCAAACATGTAACCCATTTAAAACTAAATTGGGTGGATCTTCCGAAAGGATTAATTTCTCAGAAAATATAAGAGAATTTGTAGATCCCATTAATTTTGTCAGAATACCACCAGAATACTGTCCATATCTTTTCAGATTTTGATTTTTATCAATAATCACATAAGGAGATTGTTCAATTTGTATCTCATTCATTTGTTTCTATTATATTAGAAGAAATATATATATAACAATGTATTTCTTTGTAAATTGTAATGAAAGCACAAACCATCGAAGGTCAAAAATTCTTAAAACATTTGGAAAATTCATTAAGTCCTTTTGAAAAATTTGTTGCTAAACCAGATATCGAAGAAAATTTAACTTTAGTTGGAAATCGAAGATATCTACTTAATGAGTTTATGAAAATCTTGAATGAAAATAAAACTAAAAGGATTATCCCATTATTAGCAAATACTGGAACTGGAAAAACTTTTTTTCTTCATCAAATAAAAAATTCATTGGAGATCAATGCACCATCAATTTTTATTGATGTTCCCCCGAATTCAGATATTTTTTACTATGATGTTTACATAAAAATAGTAGAAGTTGTAGAATCTTCAGTTTTACAAAGAATAACAACTAAACTTGCTGATTTATGGGGCGCAAATGAGATGAAATATGGTTTATTTAGAACTGGAAATGTTTTAAAAGTTTTAGATCAAGCAAAAAAAACTTCTTCCTATAATAATAGTATTCATCAACCCCAATTAGAAGAAGTTATGATTGTCATCATTACACATGCAATTGATCCTGAAAGATCTCCGCTTGCTGAACGCTGGCTTCTCGGAGATATCATGGATTATGATGAATTGTTTTTTCTCGGAGTTGAAAACAACTTATCTGCAAAATATATGGCTGAAGAACTTCTGCATTTACTTTCAGGTTATTTAGAAGACGGAATAAATATAATGTTTGACGATATTGATAAAAATTGGGAAAGATACAGTAAATTTGATCACACTAATGAAGATTTTTATGATGAATTCGATGATACATATCAAACACTTACCGTTGTTGAAGATGAAGGAAGTGTTCCCGATTTCTTTGAACAGATGGTTAAACTTTTAAAACGAAATAAAAAAATTAAAATTATAATATCAATGCAAACTGAGAATAAAGACGAAATTTTATCAAAATTCCCAGAAGAATCTAAATTTTTGATAAATGAACCCATTAAAATCGCTAACTTCTCCACTAAAGACGCTAAGGATTATTATTTTGAAGCACTTGAGTTATATAGAAAAAATCATAATTTATTGGCGATTCCAAATGATCAATTTTTCCCATTAACCGAAAAACTAATACTATTAGTATATGAATATACCTTAGGAAATCCACGTGAAATAATAAGGAATTTTCAGCAGATATTCGATGAGATAATTTTCGATGAAACCCCAATTGAACAACTTGAAAAGAATTTCGAAGAAAAATTGAGATAAGTCGATTAGAATGATTCCAATCTCCTTTTCTGACACCCTGCTGAAAAATAATATTCAAATTTCCATTGCAGCTATGGAAATCACTGATTTCAACATAACATCTGATATTTATGATTTAAACCCAATACTATCTGATATAAAATCTGAATTAAAATCTAAATATACAATCAATAACATAAAAGAAGACCCAATAATTGCCAAATATCGCAAATTTTATTGGAATCAACTTAATATTGATCCTACTAAAATAAGACCAGCAAGTGAAGCTTTAATCAGGCGTATTTTAAAAAACCAAAAAATTCCAAAAATTTCTTCTTTTGTTGACGCGTATAATTGGGCGAGTGCAGCTTCATTAATACCCATGGGAGCTTATGACATAGATACTTTTGACTACCCCGTTATATTTCGATTAACAGCAAAAAATGAAAAATTTACTCCAATTGGAAAAGAAGCCAAAGTTTTACCACCTAATACATTAATAATTAGTGATAAAAACGGTGAAATTTTAAGCCAATATCCCTATCGTGATTCTAAATTATCCATGGTTACTAAAAATTCAAAAAATATAATCTTAATTGCTTGTGGGGTTCCTGGAATTTCAAAAAATCAATTGTTTTTTGCATTAAATAGGACTAAAAACCATTTAGAATTCTTGAGAAATAAAGAAGTTATAAACTTTAAGTTAAACGAATTGGAATATTTTACATTATTATAATAAAGATTTTTAAACAATATATATTTGGAATGATTGTGGAAAAGAAAATGGATTCCGATTTAAAAAAAACTAGTTCAGATCCTTCAATTTATAAAAGTGTAACAGAAAGAGATAAAATTTATTCGGAAAGCTATGATGAATATTTAGAAGCGATTTACCGACTATCTTTGAAAAACCCAATGGGTTGGGTAAAAAATAAAGAGATTTCAGAACGCTTAAAAGTTAAAGCACCATCAGTCTCAAATATGTTAGAAAAACTTGCAGCCGCAAAATTAATTGAATGGAAACCTCGAGCAGGTATAAGACTTAGCAAAAAAGGTAAAGATAGAGGAAAAGAATTGGTAATGAACCACATTATAATGGAACTTTTTTTTGAAAGAACTTTGAAAATGAATAATCCCGAACAGATAGATAAACTAGCTTGCGAATTTGAGCACCACATTACGCCTGATATGAAAACTAGATTAATGGATCTTTTAGGTATTAGTGATAATTTTACTAATGTTGACAACTTTATCGTCGATGATAAATTGCCAAAACACATCAAGACCAGAGCGATTTACCCTGAGGAACATATTATAAATCTTCTTGATTCAATTGAAAAAGACCTAAAGAAGAAATTAAACTCAGAATCAAAGTTTGACAAAGTGGTTGAAGATGTCTTTAAGTCACATAAAAAAAAATATCAGAATTAATTTTAACTTCAATATAATGCCTAAGTTTAAATATATTAATTTTAAGTTTATTTACTCTCAGTAATCAAATTGTAAGCATCCAACAAAGGCGAACAACCTCCACAACGAATGCATCCCGCTTGATTCTTTGTTGGATCCAATCCAAATTTTTCACACAATTTCGCGGCATATAATATTAAATCGTAAAAATACTGGCTTGGAGTTTCTGGTATCTTGTATTCTACGCCCGCTAAATATCTAACTGGCGTGATTAAGGGTAGAACGCCAACTTTTACAATTTCTTTCAGTTTTTTTCTAAAATCAAATCCATCATCGAGCCTATCAAAACCCGTTAAAATGAATGAACTTACTTGATTTTTCCCAAAAACTTCAATCGCTTTCTTCCAATGTTCAATATATGTCGTATATGGAATAAAATTCTTACCAGGGCATATCTCCTTTCTTTTTTCAGGGTCTAAAATTTCTAAATGAATTCCTATCGTATTTGCCCCTGCAGCATGAATTTTGGAATACCAGATTGTATCATTCATAGGTTCAATTTGAATATGAATTGGAATATTAGGGTAAGATTTACGAATATCTTTTATCACTTCTAAATAATCTGACATACCCTTGTCGGGATTTTCTGTGGTTCCAATAGTTAGAGTTAAATGCTCCGCAAAATCTTTATCTTCTTCTCTTGCAACTTGAATTGTCTCAACCATCTGTTCACCACTTTTTCGCTCAATAGTTGCTCCATTATTTAGTGAAAATTCAAGCGCACAAAACTTGCACTGCTGATTCTCCCTCCAATATCGACATCTTTGATTAAGTGTAGTTGCTAAAGTTCGATCTCCATGCATCAAAGCAATTTTTTGATAAGAAATATCCTGGCTATTTTTCAACCTATAAAAATCTGGAACCGGAATGAGTTGCATAGAAACGGGTAGAATGTTGGAACCTTCTTTTACTTTCAGCTTTACATTATTATTACCGTCAATATCTTTAATCATTAAACTAGAATTTGGGTGTTTATCAATATAAATTGGAATATTAGCTATAGAACCGTTGGAAAAACGAAAATATCTGCCACCAGCAGGTCCGGCACCCCCTTTTCTTCCAAAATTAAAAGAATGTCCCGCTTTTTCAAGCCGATCCAGAGTTTTCTCTGTAATGATGATGCCATTGCATAATAATTCCACCTTGACCCGAAGAATCTGTTTTAATTGCTTTAGTTGCTCTGATTGTTTTAATTGCTGTAAATCGGTAATAATAATCGCCTAATTAATGCTATTGTCAAAATTTCTTAAAACTTGCGATTATAATAATTAATTTAAAACGAAAAGTAAAAAAGAGCGGAGAAAAAAAATATTATTTTGTTGTAATAAATTCATCAATATAAGGCAAAGAAACTTTAGGAATTACCGCAGGATCCTCTGCAGACAATAAAACTATGCGTGTTGGAGTGCAAATCTTCTTATCAGCAATATAAAATGAACGTTTTACTTGTTCTGCATGAACAAAAGCACAACCCACTTCCATTATAACATCTCCCGCGCGTGTTCGAGCACACTTACCAACCGGTCTACCAAAAGCATTCCTCATTCCACTTGACAACCTATCTGCTCCAGCAAAACTCATCATTGCATGTACGCGATATGTCGTGTGTGGATGTTTTCTGATTTTTAGGTGGAAGTTTTGTCTCCCAATTTTTTTAATAAGTCGTCTGTTCACGTTAACTCGAACGGCTTCTAAAGCGAAATGTGAGATATTGATACTTCGTTTAGAAATCATACCGATTTTGATTTCCCAGTCAATTTTCCCACGATTTCCGACATCGAAACGTGTAATTTTAGAATCAGCACCACCCCTAACAAATTCCCTTCTATGAGAGCGTGATCTTTTCTTTTGATATCCTTTTTTTTTAAAAACACTAAAGCACTTCCATCGTCTTCGAGCCATTGTGATCATTTTATATTAATTTATAATATGACCAAAACGGCATTTTATTAAATTTTTTCGATTTGTGCGGTTTGAAATGGTTTGTATGAAAAGCAGTTATAAAAAAAAGGTTCAAATTGGATTAATTCAGTATTTCATCATCCTTTTTTATTGCTTAAAAACAAAAATGTTAAATTTATATACTATATGAAGTATATTCTGAATATAATAAAATTCAAACATGAGAAAAATGAAAAATTATAAAAAATATCTGCTTATTTTCACTGCAATGTTCACTTTAAGTACTTGTTTCTTTTCATATCAGTACTCAATGCCTCCGAAAGTAACTAATGTGAGTTTACAACCAATAAACGAAGATGAAGTCATGCAAACTATACCTTTAATCGAACCAAAATTATCAACAGAAACAATAGAAATTACAAAAA
>JAUWMK010000347.1 GCA_030613185.1 Promethearchaeum sp. | reverse complement strand
TTAATGGATTATGAAAAGAAACAGTCGACCAGAATTTTCTGACAAGACTAAGTAAATAAAATGTAATTCTGTCGATTTTTGACAGTAAAAACAAACGCAAAAAAATATAAAATTCAAATAACTTAGTGACTCAAGAAATTAAATATTATACAATTTTTTTAAAAAGGAAAAACATAGATTATAATTATGATAGTCGAGAATGATGTAAATGAAACTGTTCAATTGCTTTCCAAATTAATTCAAAACAAATGCGTAAATCCACCTGGAAATGAAATTGCAAACCTAAAAACTATTGAATTACATCTAAAATCAAAAGGAATTGAGTGTCAGATTTTTGAAAGCGCTCCAAATCGAGGAAATTTACTAGCGCGTATAAAAGGTGCTAAAGATGGCCCCAGATTAATGTTCGGGCCCTCTCACGTGGATGTTGTTCCCGTCCCAAATCCAGATAAATGGTCTGTGGACCCTTTCGGGGGAGAAATTAAAGATGGGTTTATCTGGGGTCGTGGAGCTATGGATATGTTATTCATAGTGGTATCTCAAGTTCAAGCCTTCGTTAAAATTTTTGAAGAAGGGATAGAAAAAGGAGAGCTAATTCTTTTAATTGTTTCTGACGAAGAAGCTGGGGGTACTTTTGGTGCTAAATGGATGATGGAAAATCACCCAGATCTTATAGAAACCGATTATTGTCTCACTGAAATGGGTGGTGCTTTTTTGGCGGATGGTAAAGTTGTATTTATGATCGGTGAAAAAGGAGGCGCTTGGAAAAGAATAAAATTTAAAGGAACTCCTGGGCATGGATCAATGCCATATGGAAGTAACAATGCAGTCGTAAAAGCATCAAAAGCTATTCTTCGAATTCAAAATTATTGCGATAATAAAATTCCTCTGACTACAGAGTATTTGGGTTACTTGGCAGAAGGTTTGGGCATGAGTAAAATCCAAAAATTTATGGTAACTACTAAATCCCTTCTACCGCTAACGCTGAAATTAATTGGGAAAAAGGATCCCGATACGGCCAAGATTATTCACAGTTTAAGTCGAATGACAATGTCTCCTAATATGGTAAAAGGAGGAATAAAAGCAAATATAATCGCTTCAAACGCATCAATTGCTGTTGATATCCGAACACTTCCCGGTCAAGATGAAGAATATGTTTTGAAACACATGAAAAAAGCTTTGGGTGATCTAGCAAAAGAAGCGGAAATTATTCAAATTGAAGAAGAAGACGGAGGAGTAAATTCTAAAGGAAACTCGAGCGAACCCGCATCAGAATTTGTTTCATTACTGGAAAAATCAGTTAGTATGGAATTCCCTGGTTCAACATTGGTTCCTTTTTTAATGCCCGGTGTAACAGATATGAGATATTTTAGAGAGAAAGGAGTTCAAAGTTATGGTTTTTCATTGTTGGATCCAAAAACCACCGCGAAAGATATGTCAAGTTTACCCCATGGGATAGATGAAAGGATTCGTGTGAAAACAGTTGAGCTCACCTTAAAAGTATATTATAATGTTGCAAAGCTTGCTCTTTAGATCAATAATTCTTTATTTTTTATCCCACCCACCATTTTTTCTCAGTTCTTTTATTTTTTGAGCGGCCATATTCTTTAGAGATACATAATCTGTTTTTTCGAGGCGATTAAGTGGTAAATCATTAAATTCTAGAATTACAATTAATGAAGGTCTTTTGTAAGCAGCTAAATCTTTGGCAACTTTAATGACTTCTTCTACTGTCAAATCTTTACCTTTCTTCTTTTCTACAAATGCCACAATACCTTCACTAAATATTGCATGTTCATGTCCAACTACTCCAACATTTTCAACTTTATCCTTTAGCGCAGTCATTAGAAAGTTTTCCACTTCAGGAGGATAAACATTATATCCTTTGGGTTTTATCATCAACTTAGATCGACCAGCAAAATGCAAACCTTCATCATCATAAGAACCTAAATCACCTGTATAGCACCAACCATCTTTACTTATTGTCTTTTTAGTATTTTCTTCATCAGATACATATCCTAAAAATACTTGTGGGCCTGAGAAGCAAATTTCACCGATTTCACCTTTGGGTTTTTCTTTTCCTGCTGTAAAATCCTCATTCATGGGTTCTCTAATAGAAATCGGAGTAATCGGCATGGCATATCCAATACCCTTTAAAATATCATCAACAGTTCCGTCGAGAGGGGTATAAGTGCAAAATCCTGATAATTCCGTTAAACCATCTCCGGAACCGAATTTCGGAGACATCAATTTCATTTTTTCCAAGAAAGGTCTTCCTACTGATTGTCCACCATATAAAGCAAATTTCAAAGTCGATAGATTGTATGTATTATAATTTGGTAATCGCCATTCTAGATTGAAGAGCGCAGGAATCTGACCTATGGTTGTTACATAATAATTTTGAATAGATTCAAGCGATATATCTGGTTTGAATATTTCCATTACTACAGCTTTGCCTCCCATAAAAAAGGGAGTCATTAATTGTTCCGCTTGACCTCCTACATGACTCGGCGGAAGATTCACTAACATAATATCTTTTTCATCCATGTTAAAACCAAGCGCAACGCACAAATTTTGAGTTGTAATTCCTTGATGAGAGAGTAATGCGGGTTTTGGGTACCCTGTGGATCCAGTTGTGTAAATTACTTGACATCCATCAGTTTCTTGAATATTTTTGTACATTTTTTCGAATTCTTCCAATATTTCCTTATGCTCACCATTTTTAATTTGGAGTGCTAAATTCTGTGCATCTTTTGCAAATTCCCAAGCTGAAATTATTTTAGCTGTTCCAATTTCTTCTATTATTTCATCCGGTTTGCTGAATTGAACAAAGCATTCAATAAAATCAAGATTATCCCTAACAATTTCAGCTAATGCTGCGAAATCCGCAAAATCAGTATCACCTAAATGGAAATACATCTTTGCCTTTACTAACGTTAAACATCGAATTACTTCAGTTGGTTTTAGCCTGATATCTAGCGGAACATGAATCGCTCCTATTTTAAAACAAGCGTATTGTAGAAAAATATGTTCTGGTAAGAAAGGTAATGATGTTGCAATGAAATCTCCTTTTTTAATTCCCATTGAAATTAGTTTAAATGAAATAGAAGTTGCATTATCATCAAATTCTTTCCATGTATATTCTTGCTTGGTTTCAACAGCATAAAAAGCAATTTCATTCGGTTTTTCTTTGGCCCATTTTTCAATAACTTCATGAACAAGATGTCTATCAAAATAATCGTCCTCATACATCTTCCAAGTTACCATTGGAACGCCGTTTTTATATTCTGGTTTGATTACCATTATTTTCTCAACTCCATTAAATCCTTTTTACGGGGTATATATGCTCCTGGAAATAAATCCTTCAACTCTTGCACACTTGGTTGCCTACCATATTCACATATTTCAAATGCTTCTGCTTTTGTCACTTTTCTGTCAGGATAACCTTTTTTCCATAACTTTCGATAATCTGTTAATATTCGTGAAAAGACAGCAATAATCATCATTTCTAAAACTTCAAGCCGGTTTTGTATATCATAATCTTCAGGGATCATATCTTCCTGATTTAATGTCCACGGAAGCCAATCCATCATCTGTGATTCATGATTTATACATGCTGCTGATTTTTGTCTGTATACATCTGAAATATCTAATAAAATGTTGGGGATAAATGCATATGGTTTTTGAAAATCATCATAAGCGTAACATATTACTGGCATTTTCCTTGATGCAGGAACGGGCGTTTCGGGGCAATAATGGGGAACTATCAACATATAACTTGCATCCATAACTAACTGTCCTGTATATCTGTGATCTCGATGGTAATCTGTCGGTCTGTGAGTAATCACGAGATCTGGGTCATATTTTCGGATAACATTTACTACTTTTTCAGTTTGTTCCCTATTTACATAAACTTGGCCGTCATTAACATTTAGTGACTCATATTCTGCCCCTAGTGTTTGAGCTGAAGCCATAGCTTCTTTTTGGCGAATGGCTGCAAGTTCTATTGGATTTATCTTATAATGACCGATATTCCCATTTGTAACTGAAACGAATTTAATTTTATGACCAAGAGCAGTTAGTTTTAAAGCTAAACCTCCAGTTAAAAGATCTGCATCATCTGGATGCGCACAAATCACCATAACTTTGAGAATTTTTTTTATATTCTTATCTCGTGGATATATCCAAGGAGATTTTAATGGCCATAAATTTTTATCAAATTTCTTTTCATCCATATTTATTTGTCGGTTGTGATGTTAAAAAAAATTATGATTATTGAAGTCTATATTTTATTTAGTAAAATTAAATGAGAATCTACTTGTTAAATCGATGTTAAATAATATCACTTATCTTGACATATTGGATTTGGTTTCCTCATTTTTTTGACTGAATCGAAATACATAGCTTTATTTTTTCATATTTCTTTTTAACTTATCAATGAATGACAATAAATTTGAAGAATTTGGGAAAAGAATGAATGTGAGATCCACGGATCTTATAAACAAGAAACCTAGTATTTGGGTGAAAAAAATAGGATTTTTTATAGTTCAGACCATTACTTTAGCGGTGGCTTCAGTATTCGGGTTACTCTTAGGTTTTGCAGAGCATTCATATCAAAGCTACTATCCATTTAATTCAGGTGTAGGGATGTTTGGAGGGATAGGATTACTTGGAATCACTGTAACAAATAGGAAAATTTCTATCAAGCGAGATCCTGCAGTAGGGAAAACGATGAAAAAAGGAGTAAAAAATGCCTTTATTCTTGTTACTGCAATATTATCACTAGTAGTTTACCTTCCTATGTTTGGTTTAACCGCTTCCTCTGATAAACTGTATAGTAGCTCAATTTATGGCGTGTACACACAGAAAGAAGGAAAAAATTAAGACATTTCATTTCTTTTTTCACATTTTATGAACTTCATAAGCTTTATAGTCTTTTTCTAAAATCTTTTCCTCATGTATTATCTGGATCATATCCCCCTTTTATTTCTTTACAACGATATTTTCTCCATGTTACCCCCAAAATTAATCCCCCACATTGCTATTGAGGAACTTGAAGATCTTTAT
>JAUWMK010000346.1 GCA_030613185.1 Promethearchaeum sp. | reverse complement strand
GATTTTCCTTGCCAAAAATTAGAGAATTGGGATCAAGCTGATTCTTTCATTTCTCATAAGAAATCTCTTATTAATTTAAGAGAAATAAAAAAAAAAGGTCTGGAAAAATTCTTAGAACAACAAAAAAAGCGAATAGAATTTCTGGAATTTGCATTGAATGAATATAATGAAGGTCGATCGAAGAGTTTTTATTGCAGAGCATCTGCTTTATTATCCATTTCTTGTTTAGAAAGCTGTAAGAAAATACTTCAACAAAAAATAAGTAACGAAAATATAAGAACTATGAAAGAGAAATCAAAGATACTTCATAATATTCTGAATAAAGGAGCATTGGAGGAAAATATTGAGCTAAAACTCAGGAAAAGGTTAAAAAATACGTTTAAATAAAAAAAAAAAAAATCAGAATTTGGGATAAAATTTATTCTTATTAAATTGTATTTTACTCAGAAAGATTTAAGAGAAAATCAGAGTAAAATAATATTGAACCAGCAACTTGAATTTATTAAATCCTAAATTAAAAATTTAAATTTTCAAATTGCATTCTTGTATATAGATTTCAATGAACACTTATGAAACAAAGAGAATAAAAAAGATTGTGAAATATATTATAATGGTTTCGTTCGTGTTTTTCATCGGGATCCAGTTTCTTCAGATACCTTTTGCATCCTGTTTAGATACTTCAAAATTGGGTGAAAATGGAAAAGTTACCTACGTTGTAGATGGTGATACTTTCGATGTAGAAGGTGTGGGAAGAGTAAGATTAGCAGATGTAAATACTCCTGAAATGGACACTCAAGCGGGTATTAATGCTAAAACTTATGTTAAAAATCTCATAGATCAAGAATTGGTTTATCTCGATATCGATGATATATATATAACAGGTTATTATGGGAGATATATTGCTGTTGCATATGTGCCTCATAATTCCACTCATCTAGTCAATTTAAATCAACTTTTACTAAAAACGGGTTATGCTGATAAGGCTGACTATGATAATGAGTTTAATCCCGATATTTGGGAAAATAATCCAACAGAATACATTAAAAATCCAAGCATTTCAAGCATTTCAAGCACACCAGACACTCCAGATAATCCCGATAATTTCAATGATTCTAGTTCCAATGTTATAGGTGGATTAATTGTTTTAATAGTTGGATTTCTTTTTCTTAGTGGAATTTTTCTATATTATACAGATACAAATGCTAATTCTCGATTTATTCCAAAATCTACTAAGAAATCTGTTCATCCCAGAGAAAAATCAACACGTCCAACAATTTTAAAACCTAAGAGAAGTAGAAATTTCGAGGAGTCGCTCCCCTCTTCCCAACAAACCTTATTAAAGACAGGGAAATTCGGTTATTTAAAGAAGAATGTTGAAGGAATGTTATCGTGGTCATCATGGCAAGTTGTTCATGTGCAAGGAGAGAAAAAACGTGTTAGAAATGCTTACCCGACTGAAATTTTTTGGAAAATTTGGCGCAATAATAGAAGTTCGATTATAAAATTAGGATTTTCTGTTTCTAAATACAACGATAAATGGCAGGTAAGTCAATGGGAAACACTCCAGTAAAAAATAAATATAGTTTTTAAGAAATTAAAAAGAATTACAATTACTAAAATAAGGAAAATTATTGTATTATTCCTATCCAATTGTAAATTTCTTGGTATCTCGTTGTAAAAAAGAGGGAATTGGATTGTTCAATTTCCATATGAAATTAATTGGTTTACTTCTATTATGGCTCTGATAAGAAACTTTTCCTAAATAATGATAAGAAGCAGTTTGGCCATTTTCCTTTTTATACTTCCTTACAAATAACAAAATTGGATGGTCTTCTTTAATATAACGTTGGCCAACAGGAGAATCTTCAGGAGTTGTGCTTTGAGATTGCCAATGAAAAAGAGTTTCACTTATTGAATAATCATTATACATTGTTGAAGGAGAGTATTCTTTTTCAGATTTATTTAGAGTAACAAAAAATACATCAAGATTTCGTTCTTTAAGATACAATGCGCCTTCACTATGCCTGGGTTTGGAATTAAAACTATATTTTCCAAACCCTGCTAAAATTTGGTCTAAAGAATACTTGCAATGAAGATCTAACCCGCACATAAAATCAAGTTCTACTTTTTTATCAACAAAATTAATATGTTCATAATTATAATCGAGAACTTCAATGATTTCTTCAAATAAAATTGGGTTTTTTTGTAATTTTAAAACCATATCCTTATATGAATTTAATCCATTATCTTTCGGAGATTTTTGCCAAAAAGTGTAATAAAACATTAGAAGCCATTGCAATTCCTCTTGATTTAAGCTCGATTCATCAAAATTTCCAATATTCTTGAATGTTTCTAATAAATATTGAATCCATCTTCGTGAATTTATGTTGATTAACCGATATAATCCGTTAGATAAATTCTTTTCATCTGGTTCATTAAAATCGGGTTTTAAGCCTGCGGTTACACAAAGTCGATTCCAACCTCTTTTATCGTTGGTTGTTCGTGAATAAATATGATATAATTCTAAATCATGATATTCGATAAAACTCTGCAAAGTTAATTTTAAACCAGATTGGTTTTCAAAATTACGAATTTTCCTTGTTAAATTTCTAACACTGTTGATTGAACTTTGAATGTTTTCTAAAATATATTGTTGAGCCTGTTTTTCCAATTTTATATAGCATCCCTTGGGAACATGAGGGAATTGGTTTTCAATTTCTTTTTTAATTCCATGTCTGGTTCTTCCTAGTAGTGCACGAAATTTCCTATCGAAATTATATCGTTCATTTTGCCTACCTACAAAATCTAAAACTGTTAAACATTCTTTTCCCTTAGATAATCGCAATCCTCTACCTAATTGTTGAATAAAAATTGTTAAACTTTCCGTAGGTCTTAAAAATAAAATTGTATTAACTTCAGGGATATCTACACCTTCATTATAAAGATCTACAACAAAAATAAAATGTATTTCCTTTGAAATTAATTTATTTTTTACACTTCGCCGAATATCTTTTGGACTAGAAGCATCTAGTGCTATCGATGCTATCCCATTTTCATTAAACATATCTGCCATAAACTTTGCATGTTTTACTCCAACACAAAAACCAATTCCAATAATATCTTCTAAATTAGAAGTATATTTATCTATTGCGCTAATAATAAGTTCAACACGCGTGACATTACTAATATATAATTCTTCGAGTTCTGATTTGTCATATCCTCCTCTTGACCATTTCAGATCTGAAAGTTTTACGGAATCCGAGACACCAAAGTAATGAAATGGAGAAAGTAACTGTCGATTTATTGCTTCTTTTAATCTTAATTCCGATGCAATTCTGTCATCAAAATACTCCAAAACATTTTTTCCATCCATCCGTTCAGGAGTTGCTGTTAACCCTAATAGAATTTTTGGATTATAATAACCTAAAATGTTTTTATAAGTTTTAGCTGCAGCATGATGGAATTCATCAATGATAATAAAATCATAAAAATTTTTCGATGTAATTTCTTCAATATCTCTTGCATTAAAAGTCTGAACGGATACAAACAAATGATCAATATTTCCATCAATAGGTTTATAATTCCCTACCCATAGTTCCCCAAAATTTTCGTCTCTAAGTACTTGTCGAAAGCAATCTCGACTTTGTTTTAGAATTTCTTCACGATGAGCAACAAACAATAATCGATTTATTTGTTTTGAATTATTATGACAATATCTCTTATAATCAAATGCAGAAATTACTGTTTTACCAGTTCCTGTTGCTGCCACAACCAAATTTCTATATTTATTATGAATTATTCTTTCTGATTCCAAATTATCAAGGATCTCTTGTTGATATGAATAAAGTTGTATATCAAAATGAAAACTAGTTGGAACTGCTTGTTTCGCTACTTCTGGACCATATTTTTCTTTATATAATGCAAATTTCAATTTTTCTCCGTTTTTTTTTAAATCAAATAATTCAAATTCATTATCATTCCAATATGATTCAAAAGTCCCATTAATTTTCTTAAACAGATCTTTTTCGGAATATTCACTAATCTTAACATTCCATTCTAATCCACTAGTAATTGCAGTTTTTGATAAGTTTGCAGAACCAATATATGCAGTGCTAAAACCTGTATTACGATAAAAATGATAAGCTTTTGCATGTAAACGAGTTTGGTTTGTATTAAATGATATTTTTATCTCAGTATTGGGGAGCTCAGATATTTTCTCTATCGCTTTATAATCAGAAGCTCCCATATAGCAAGTCGTTATCAATCTAATTTTTCCATTTCTTTGTGTAAAATGTTTTAATTCATCAAAAATAAGGACTAATCCACTCCATTTAATAAATGAAACTAACATATCTACTCTATTTGCACTTGTGATCTCTTTTTTCAATTCATTTAATAATTCTGGATCTTCTTCTGCTCCAGTAAGCAAGGAATTTTGAGAGTAAGGTGTTCTTGATCTTGATATTTGCTTGAATTTTGAGTTATCATCATTTTGTGAAATGTTATCAAGAACTGTAAACAACATTTCTGCTTCCTCAGATATTAAATAATCTTTAAAATTTTGATTGTCGGTAGATTCAACTATTGATTTTATCATATTATTGATTAATTCAATTTGCGGATTAATCGAATTTGTACTTTTTAGTTGTTCTAATGCCTTATAAGTTACGTTAGATATATAATCAGAAAGATTTTTTATCGAATCATTATTTCCCATCTTATTTTTTTCAATTTTAATTGATTCAACCTCTTTATTTAGATTTAGTTGAAAATATTGGTTAATAATTTGTTCGTAAAGACCTCGTTTTAATTTCATTATTTTTTCTCAAACTCTATCATTTCGTATGGTATGAAATATGAGATGCAATAATTTAATTTTTTTGTCTAATAGTATCATCATCGTTTAAAAGAGTAACAAAAATTAACAATCTAATTTCTTGAGTCACTAAGTTATTTGAATTTTATATTTTTTTGCGTTTGTTTTTACTGTCAAAAATCGACAGAATTACATTTTATTTACTTAGTCTTGTCAGAAAATTCTGGTCGACTGTTTCTTTTCATAATCCATTAA
>JAUWMK010000019.1 GCA_030613185.1 Promethearchaeum sp. | reverse complement strand
TATAACGGATAATTCTGTCTATAGTATTGAAAAATATTTAAACTCAGATGAATTTAAAGATATTTGCCCCGCTTCCGGTGAAGATATTAAAGTTATGGGAATAAGATCGGGAAAAAATATTGGAATTACGATTGCAAATGCAATGGTTTCAAAATACATAAAGGATAAATCCGAATATATTAATGCAGTTGAACAAATTAAAGAAGGCGCTCTAAAAATTGCCGATAAATTCAAAGAAGATCATGAAGTTAATGTTAGTGTAAACACAGGTGATATTCTGGACAAAGATCTACTATATCTAACAATTACTGGAACATCTGCTGAGGCGGGTGATGATGGACAAGTTGGACGGGGTAATAGGGCAAACGGTTTAATAACCCCTGGTCGTGTTCAAACATTAGAAGCTGCTGCGGGTAAAAATAGCAACAATCATGTTGGAAAACTTTATTCACTGATGTCAAACAGAGCTGCTAATCGCATTGTGAAAGAACTACAAGGAGAGGTTGTTGAATGCCAAATCAGAATAGTATCACAAATTGGGCATCCTATTAATGAACCTTGGTTAGCGGATATTGAGCTTCTCACCGCAGAAAACACTAATTATGATATAGTTTCAGCAAAAGCAAAAAAAATTTTGCAAGCAGAGCTGGATGATTATTTAACCCTACGGCAAGAACTGCTTGAGGGCAAATTCAAAGTTTGGTAAAGATTGGAAGTCAAAGTTACCCAAAAAAATTTATATTATGTGGGCTTTTTTTCCTTGTTCTTTTGAGAATCCCTAAAAAAAATGTGATAGAAAGAGATTACCTCGATTGGGATTTGGATAAAGGAGTAAAGAGATAGATCAAATTGGGTCGAAGAATTCTACAGCAGCGTGCAGGTAAAGGAACTCAAAATTTCCGTAGTCCAAAGCATAAAAAACGTGGAGCAGTTAAACATATTCCATTGACTGGAGATAAAATTGTTAGTGGAAAAGTAATGAAATTTATCCACGAAGGCGGCCGCGGCGTTCCATTAGCAATGATGGAATACGATAATGGAAATAAATCCCTTTGGTTACCTCCTGAAGGTATCTTTATTGGAGATTCATTTCAAGTCGGAAATAAAACTGAGATTGCTATTGGAAATACCATGCAGTTGAAGAACATCCCTGAAGGAACTTTAGTGTATAACATTGAACTCCAACCAGGGGATGGCGGTAAGATGGTACGAGCAAGTGGTAGTACTGCCACTGTGATGACTCGTACAGAGAGAGGCGTACAGGTTGTGTTCCCTTCTGGGAAACGAAAAACCTTTAACCAGATGTCTCGTACAACAATTGGCGTTGTTGCCGGAGGTGGACGCACTACTAAACCGTATTTGAAAGCTAGTGCGAAGAAGTTCCAAGTACGTACTAAAGCCACGATTTGGCCCGTAGTGACCAAGTCTGGAATGAATGCTCATTCTCATCCGTTTGGTGGTGGGCGTAAGAAACGTGCCGGAAAATCAACAACAACCAGTCGAAATGCTCCTCCTGGGCGTAAAGTCGGTATGATTGCAGCTCGTCAATCTGGGCGTAAAAATCGATAATTATTTTTCTCTTTTTTTAAATTTGGGCCATTGGCTCAGTTGATCTCGAATCTCTCGAATCAGAGCACCCAGGTAGAGCGGCGGACTCTTAATCCGTTGGTCGGGGGTTCAACTCCCTCATGGCCCGTTTTTATTTTATTTTCTTAAAAACCACAATTTGTCTTTCAATGATCGGATTTTTCCAAGCGTGAATGAAAAAAGCGGGAAATATTGCATTGTTTGCTTTAATCTCACAGATTTTAAAATTATATTTCTTTAATAAACGCTCGATTTCTAATGATAATCGAATATTTTCTGCAGTATGGATTTGTGGAAAAATTAATACACATATTCCGTGTATTGGGAGAATTTGGTTAATTCCTTTTAAATACTGGTTGTAATTTTGTTCAAATTGATTTATCATCTTTTTTGCTTCAAATATTAAGGGATATGATTTTAAAGGTGTTAGTAAATTGGGTTCGGCAACAATTGATCCATCGAATTTTTGTAAAAGTGGAATGTTTGGCACTGTTAAGTCCATTTCAAAAATCTTATCACTTGGAAAAATACCATATTTCTCCTGAAATTTTTTACCACGCGTTTGACTAATCCAGTTTAAATTTTCTTTACTACGGATAACACAACTTTCATCGATATCCGAGCCCATAGCTTGCATACCCAAAATATATGCCTCCTGGACAATGGATCCCATTCCACAGAATGGATCATATATCGGTACATTATGGTTATTTTTTTCTATGGACACTAAATTAACCATTGTCCGAGCAAGAGCAAGCCCTAAAAGCAGCATCAATCTTTTATGAGGGCGTTCTTTATCGCGCTTGGCGAACGAATCAATATTAATTACTTCTTCAGTTTGGCACAGAATAACATCATTTTTTCGATACCAAAGGACGAATTCAATTCCATCATCGATTATTTTTTTCCGCAGCAGTTTCTGGGGGGTTAAAATGTTTCCTTCCATAGGGGGAGTAAAATATGCTTTTTTTACCCCAATACTTTTGAATCCTTTTTTTGCTAGTAGATGTAATGACTGAGGGTTCAAAGTAGCGTTATGCGAAGAACCATCATTATATGAACTAATCCCCCAATTAGATTTGTCAATGATATATTCCCCGTTAATGTGAGATTCTAATACAGGTTGTATTTTGGAAATTGGAGTATTTTTTAAGAAAACTCCAATAATTTTACATTTTTTAAGAACTGCTCCGCAATTTTTAATAGAAATATGCTTTTTATTCTCAATTATTATTCCGCTTGCTGTTAATTCTTTAATAATCAGAGTTGTTTGATTAACATTGTAGCGTGCAATGATTTCTGCTAAGGATAATTCAGGATTTCTTCCAAAAATATAGAGTTTATCTGAATTTGAAATCCTATTCGTTGGAAAAGAAAAATCTTTAATAATTTCATCAATTTTAGGAAGTTTCATAGGAGCTTACACACATTTTATCGCATATTAGTTAATAATTCTCGAAATTCTTGAGAGAGGATGCCCTTTAGCTTTCATGTCAAATTCAGAAAACCATCCAAAAGGCATTCTAATAACAGAAAAACCTTTGTCTTTTAATAATGTTTCAATATTTTTCAAAGATTCAAATGCAAAATCAAGCGAACTTAATTGACCAAATAAATGGGCAAATGGGATTAATACTATGTTTTTAACCTTTAATTGATTCACAATCTTTAAAATTTCCCTAATTACATTTTCAAAAATATCTGAATTTGATTCATCTTCTGTTTCTGTGGCAATAAATAATACTATTGCATTTTCTACGTGATTTTCTATATTTTCCTCTGTAATTTCTTCTAAAATTTTAGAGCGGCCTTTTTTGGTTATTTTGTAGCCAAAACTATTTACATGAAATGATAAAAAACGCATATATATTCAATAGTTATTATTGCATATTAGTTATTGTTATAGTAATTAAACCGATTGAATTTAAAATAGGAGGTATTATAAGTGGCATCGTAGGCCAAAGACCTCCATAAACAAGTTCACTATCCATCATAATCCCTGCAAAAAGCACAACTATTCCAATAAAAGTTACAATACTTTTTCTCCTAATACTCCCCGCGCTCTTTGAAATCATCCATGCAAAAAGAACTATAATAATTACTGTAGCCAGAGTTGATATAATATATGTTATTTTCATTGAAATATCACGGTCTAGAATATCGATTAACGATAATAATCCAATTAACACTCCTATAAGAGAGGTTAGCGATAGAAGATATTTTGTTTTCCTAATTACGGATTTTTCAATCCCTAAGAAGAAACATGTCATTCCTCCTAATGAGAAAATATATCCCAAATTAGTCCAGAAATTATAATCAGCACCACTCATTTTTACTGATATAATATAGGCAACTCTTTGCAAAGTCAGAAGAAATATGAAAAAAGAAAGCCCATATAAATAGGGTTTTTGTAAATCTGATTCACATTTATGAACCTTTACAAAGAATATAATAACAGAAATCAATCCAATTGCAAGTACTGCTAACCAAAGATAGTAGTCTATTGTCATCATATAGTCTGAGGGGTAAATATCTGGAATTTGTAACTTCATAACATTAAATTCGTCTCGATTTTATAAAAAACTATGCTTGAAGATATTCCTCAATATTCTTCTTGGGTAAAAATCGAACCGATTGTGAAAGGTTGGTCGTTGGATAAGAAATACTATGTTGAAAATGATATTGGAGAAAAAATGCTACTACGTATTTCTGATATCTCCGAGTATCCATCAAAACACCAAGAATACGAATATATCAAATCTCTCGCAAAATTAGAAATTAACATGCCCCTTCCCTTAGATATTGGTGTTTGTGCTAACAATACATGCATGTATTCATTATTCACATGGTTAGAGGGAGATGATGCGGAATCTGTATTACCTAATCAAAGTACCACTCAACAATATGAACATGGCTTAAATGCCGGAAAAATATTGAGAAAAATTCATTCTATTCTCGCTCCTATCAATCAACAAGATTGGGAAAAACGATTTAATAACAAAATTCAGCAAAAATTTATCATATATGCAGAATGTGGTATTAAATTTGATCATGATTCCGAATTCATCAATTTTATTAACGAGAATAGGTCCTATTTGGCTAATCGACCCCAAGTCTTACATCATGGCGATTTCCATATTGGAAATCTAATAATTTCCTCAGAGGGTATTGTTGGTATCATAGATTTTAATCGGATGGATTATGGGGATCCATGGGAAGAATTTAATCGATGTGTATTTTCTTGGAGAGTGAGTGTCCCATTCACTATAGGGCAAATTCATGGATATTTTGATAATAACGTCCCTGATCTCTTTTTTAGGTTAATGGCATTGTATGTTGCTACAAATTCAGTCGGATCTATTCATTGGGCAATAGAATACGGGAAAAATGAAATCGAAACTATGCTCACAATTGCTGAAAATGTATTTCAATGGTATGATGGTTTCAAAACATATATTCCTATCTGGTATCAAGCCCCAAATTGATAAATTTTAAAATTTGACAAAAAGATTGAGTAAAAAAAAGAGACGCATGTGAGGGGATTCGAACCCATGAGAGCAAAAACTCACTGGATCTCAAGTCCAGCGCCGTCGACCACTTGGCTACACATGCTTGGCTTCTTTAATGATAAAAAGAATGATCTAAAAAAAAGTTTGGGGATTCATGTAAAGGCGCAGATTTTACTTAGTATGTTGAATACACCACTTTTCTTTACATTCACGTGAGCAGAATTTATGCTCTGGGGGCTCTTGGCATATATTTTTGTGGATAATATGACGTTTTGGTAAGGGTTTTTGACATTCGTCACACCTTATAGGCTGTAAAACAGATTGTGGGAGTTTAATTCTCGAGAATGCTTCTAAATCTTCATTAATTTTTTTTTTCAAACTTCATCTCACCAAGAAGGTTATACAAATTAAAGTCTGTCACTCTATTTAAAGGTGGGACTTTTAATGGAAAAAATTATTTGAAAAAGGAAGCAATTGATTGTTGCTTTATTTTTGGATTATCACAAAGAGAAGTGATATATCTTTCAATAACTTGCCATCTTTGTTCTGTATATGCTCCTAAATTAAATTCTTTTATTAATTGTTGGGCTTTTGGGAGATATTTTTTTATCCCTCCGGATGTGACTGTTAGAAGTAATTTTCCTCTACATTTAGTGCATTTGCCTGAAAGTGGTATTCTTCTAAATTTCTCCCCACATTTGATACATCTAAACGTTTGAGTTGAAAAAGCTCGAAGATTTCCTAAAATATCTGGGGCAAAATGGGAGCTAATTACCTTCCTGGCAACTTCTTGTTCATATACTGCAGAAATAATTTTTGCAAGGTATAATTGGGATTCAATCTTTTCATTCATCGTTTTAAACAACGTATAAGCAGACTTATGTGGGCCTAAATTAATTGATTTTGTTGGATGGGTGAACATAGATCCTTCAAATTGTGATTCAGTACGAAGATGGTTCTTAAAAAGATCCATATAATTGTTCATTTCTGAAGGTTTTACATATTTTTTTGAATCTAGATAGAATTGTAGCGGATATCTTGAGCTATAATCCACATTATGTGATTCAGAATCAACTTCCAGCGGATCTAACCGAAGAGAGATAACAAGGGGTGCATCCATTTTTCCCCCCAGAGAGGATGGTAGGTAATATTTGGAAAAATTCAGTAAACATTCTAGTAGAAGCATAATTCCATCTTCATCTCCATCAGAATTTCGTCTTTTTGCAGCATGCCAATATGGATGTGCATACCCGGATTCTGCTAGAGTAAATCCGATTAATCTGCCAATAATTGCTGCAGATGTGTGGGGTGCTAAACCTGCCATATAATGTCCAATCAATTGATTTTTTTCAGTAATATTATAGAATCGAGGTTTGTGATAGATGTATTCTAGTTCATCATCAACAAATTTTGAAACCCGAACGAAATAGTCCCCCAAATGTTCGGTTAATAGTACATCTTGAACTTTAAGCTCAATAATTTGAGTATTATCTACAATTGGATTACCATAGATATCAATATCATAACCAAGTTCTTTTATTTTCTCAACTGATACTTTAATTTCTTTACAATTAAAATGCGTTAGTGGGATATCTGTAGCATCAGCTCTTATAGTTCCATCTTTATAAACCCAAACATTATTAATTGCTCTTAGGATTCCTTTTTCAAGTGGTTCAGGGATTTTATATTCAGAAGTCATTCCTTTAACTCCCTTTATTTTTGGAATTGTTTTATGAATATTTTTTAAAGCTTTTTCAAAATATGTTTTAAAGGAAATTTTTTTAACAGAACTATTAAGTAAATATCTTTGACATTTTGGGCATTGAATTTCTTTTTTCTCATATAAACCCTTACAAACAGGGCAAATTTTTTGAATTTCGGTATGTGTACCACATTTTGGGCATAAATTTAAAAAAGTAATTGCATCACATTTTGGGCATTTCTTTTGACAGATATCTATTTTTATACTAGATGCTTGACTTGCATTTTGAAATAAGCGCTGTAATTTTGCATCATGTCCTATCGGAAAGAGTGATTGAACTGGAGGTTTCATAGTTCTTTCTTTTGCTTTTTCTGGACGCCCCATTCTGCTACCCATATAATAAGGGGCTTTATCATTAACTTTAATCGTTGATAAATATGTGAAAAGTTCTAATGCAGTCAGATCTTTGGCAATTACATCAATTTTATTCGTTTTTTTTGCTGTTTTTCCAAAACCAAATAATTCTATAAAAATTAAGGCTCGATTTTGATGAATTCTAAGATGAGTTTCTTCATTATCATGAACTACAAATGCTTTTTCCAAAAATTGTTTGATATCTGGATTATTATGAATCATGATACCATCTTTTAGTTTTTCTTCTAATTTTTCAGTTGAAATTGTATTTAATTCATTGATCTGTTTAAAAGAAAACAAATCTTGAAGTGCTTCTTTAAAATCTTCGCGAAGTTTGAGTAAATCAATTCCATTAATATTGCCCCAGTGATCAAGATATCTCGGATGAAGACCAATATTGAAATGTATTGCGATATCTAAGGCTTGTCGACTGGATGGAATATTTTCAAATGGGTTTTTAATCATTTTGTCAATTTCTTCTTTACTAATGCTATGAGGGAGATTTTCATATGGATTTTTCTTTTTTTTTAATATCTTTTTTAGTTCATTTTCTAATTCAACACTCCACCATTCTTCTACATACCCAGAAGGAAGCATGATATGGTTGTTTTCTGCAAATTCTCCATATCCAAATAATATATCCCCTACAAATAAAATCTTTTTAGCGTTTCTTTTTTCAGCAATTTTTTCTGCTTCTTTAATATTCCATATTTGCTTGACATCACCATTTTTCATTAAAATAATTGGTGGTTCAATTGAAGTAACGGGCATTACAGAACTACTTTTTCCGGGGCGTTCAATTCGAATTTGCGTTCCAATTGCCATATATTTTTCCAATAAGAACATTTGTGAAGGATGAACTCCACATGCAGCTAATCCAGTATTCCTAGATCTTCCATATCTAATACGCTGACCTCCAATTTCTGATGGAAAAGCGAAAACAGGTCGTCCTGCAATAACGTCCGCAATAAATTTATCTAAGGGTGGGTTTTTTTCTTCCAACATACTTTTTCTTTTCGATACAGGAGTATCTGTTTTTTTCTTCTTAATTTCATCTTCAATTTCCAAATTCTTTCCTTTATATAGATCTCCTCCATAATCTTGAGATTTGTCCTTCTCATCTGTATTCTCTTCTTTACTCTGATCAATTTGGCCAAGTTTTTTTAGTTTTTTTAACCATTCCCATCCAGTAATTTTTCTTTTATCAATAATTATTTGAATCTTTTTTGATTTAAGCAATAATCCATCATTTAATACTAAGCACGGGCCTCCTCGAACGAAATTTGTGTCGATCCTAGGTAAATCTCGATGTGCTGAAACTTCTTGAGTTTCTGTTGGATCACCGTTTAGTTCAATAGTGAGATTTTTAACCGCAAAACTAATTTCTTCATTTGTTGATGGGTATTGTAGGTTTAAAATTCGATCATACAACTTGACTTCTTCAACAAACCTTTCACATTCTTCTTCTGTTGCTTTCCATGGTGCAATGTTCATTTTTTCACGAACATATTCTGCACAAAGAACAGCAAAAGCTTGGACTGTTCCTCCTGCTGCTCGGATTGGTCCTGCAAAATAAAGAGAAAGATAAGGTTTCCCTCCAATCTTATTGTCTCGGATAACAACTTTAGAAATTCCTTCAAGGGGGGCACTTACTACTCCTTCAGTTTTTATTGCTAATGCTACTCGAATTGCTAAATCTGCAAGTTCGTTTTTGCTACCTTCTCCAAATTTTTGTTCAATTATTAAATCCATGGCTCTAAAACAGATTTCATCTTGATCGGCACCTTCTTCTTTCCATTGTCGAATTTTTTCTGCAATTCCCATTGGACCTACTAATTGCTCTACTCTACTCGCCATATCTTTTGCAGGGGGACATTCTACTGTACATTCTGGATCCACACCAACTTTACGTGCTTCTTCTGCAAATGCGTAAATTTTTAGGACATCTTTTTCAATTTTTTCGAAATATCTTGTTTGTTTCTCTGAGCATACAATTGGCATGGTATTTAATTTCCTTCTTTATATTATATTTAAAAACTTGAATGGTATAAAATTGAATTTATCATTGAATTAACATCGAAGTTGTAGAGTTAATAGGAGTAATTTAAAATAAAGACACTTGTAACAAAGTAAATCCTAAAAAATCTAAGATCTGTTAGAATTTAAAAAAAATAAATATAATTAACTTTTTAGCGGTGAAAAAAAAACGTATGACAACTTCCATAGATATTCCATCAGTAAATTCTCTTTTAGCTAAATTAAATTCTTCAGGAATAAATATATCTCCAAAAGCATTAATATTTTTAAAAGAATTAGTGTTAAATGGCTCAGAACTGGAAGAAATTATTCAAAAATTATCGTTTTCCCCAAATTTTAACTCGCATATTACTATGAAGACAATTCAAAGAGATTTTTTAGAAGTTTTTAAGAAATTTGAAAGAAATAGTTCAAATACAAGAAGTTTTCCATCGAAAAATTTGCCTAAAAATGAAAAGCTAACTGAAAATATAATTAAAAGTGAATTAAAAGAACCTTTTTCAAATATTATAAATGTATCGGGTCAAAAAGAATTGTCTCCTATTCCAAAAATTGATTTGGAAGATGATGAAGTTTTAGAATCAGATAACACTGAATCTGTAGAAATTAAAGAAATTCCAAAAATAGAAGAAAAACTCAATGAAGAAATAAAAAAAGTAAATAATCTTAAAAAAATAAACAATCATAAAAAAGGGGTATGGGAACCTCTTAATTTAAGGAGAAGTACTTCAACTTTCAAAGCTATTGCTTCAGATTATAACGCTGAAATTAAAATTCTGAAGGATCCAACAAAAAACTTATATACAGAAGGCAAAATTGAAGAATTTTTAGCCGTTCAAAAAGATAAATTCAATCAATTGAGTAAAATCCTTAAAAAAAGACCAGAAGCTTCAGGATTACTTGAAATTAATATGATAAATAGATTGAATAATTCTGTAAATGTAAAATTCATTGGTATGGTCGTAAATAAACGACAAACTAAGAAACGAAAGTATTTAATTGAATTTGAAGATCCTACTGGAACTTGTATGTCCCTGGTTAGACAGGAATCTAAAAATTGTTATGATTTAATTCCAAAATTACTCCCAGACCAAGTTGTAATTGTAGATGGATATTTAAATGTAAATAAAGACACAAATTCAAAAATTGTATTAATCAATGATATAATCTTTCCAGATACACCTAAAGAGCATCAAATTAATTGTCCTGATGAAGATCTGGCAATATGTTTAATTTCAGACACGCATTTTGGAAGTAAGGATTGGCTTGAAAAGGTTTGGCATAGATTTGTTGATTACCTTAATTGCAAAGTGGGTAATGATAAACAAATCAAACAAGCAGGAAAAATAAAATATTTATGTATAACTGGAGATGTCGTGGATGGCATAGGAGTATACCCTAATCAAGATAAAAGGTTGCTAATTACCGATATCTACAAACAATATGAAGTTACTGCGAAGTATCTTTCGGAAATACCGGATTATATCAAAATTATTATTTCCCCTGGAGATCATGATAGTGTGCGAAAAGCAACTCCTGCACCCGCAATTTCCAAATCTTTGGCTAAAGGTTTATATGATTTAGATATAAAAATGGTTGGTTGTCCTAGTTTGGTAAGTTTACACGGAATTAAAACTGAATTATATCATGGAACATCCTTAATCGATATTAATATGATGATTCCAGGGCTAAATAATGATGATCCTTATAGTTCAATGAAAGAAATGATTAGGGCGCGCCATTTAGCTCCGACTTATGGGAGAAAAACTGAACTGGCTCCGGTAAGTAAAGACTGGTTAGTTATAGATGAAATTCCAGATATTTTACATACCGGTCATTTACATAAAAATGGTTATGGCATGTATCATGGCATTTTACTTGTTAATTCTGGATGTTTTCAAGCACAAACCAATTTTATGAAAAGTTTGGGTATTACTCCAGATTACGGGAAACCGACCATCGTTAATATAAAGGACAAATTAGTACCTCGAGTTATTGATTTGGTGGGGAATTTATAATGAATTTCAGTGTCCCCTCAGATAAACGCCAAAGGATTTTATATATTTGGAAAATAATCGATTGTCCTTCCATAAACATCGATGAACTCTATAATTTCTTGACTTTTGAATTATTTTTAGCTCCATTAGAAGAAGTAAAAAAAATTATAGAAGAAGCTTTAGATTTAAAATTCCTAGTTGAAGATTCAAAATCAGAAGAAGTTTCCTTAAGCGATTCTCTTAAGGTTGACTTTGAAAAATGGCAAGATAAAGGAGAAGAGAAAATTAAAAAAATTCATCATGTCTTAAGTAATTCTTGGCGTGCTCCGATAATAATTGATGAGAAAATGAAATTTGAAATATTGGAAGATGCTCTAATTGATCCATCAACCAAAAAAAAGGCAAGTATAATCAGAAGTAAAGCCTTAACCATAGAGAAAATGGATTTTTCAGAAGTAATTAGTGGAAAAATAGAAGATAAGGATAATAATGAAAAAAAAGTCTTCTATGATTTTGCAATTTCTCCTAAAAATCGTAAGATAACTCATAATTGCCCAGAATATAACGAACTTCGTAAGAAACAAAAAAAATTGTGTCACCATTTAGGACGTGTTTTTATAAAACTTAATATTACAAATTCTAAAGAAACTCTTAAATTACTCGAAGATATCGTTGAGAAAAGAGAAAAATGGGAATTTTCCTAACCAAGTTTTTGGTATTTTTGACCTTTAAAACAAGTTACATTTGTTTCAATACATTTAGGATTGTAATCAAATAGATCATTTAAACGATTATCATTAATTAAAAATCTATTAAGTTCTTCTAACGTAACATTCAAATTAATGAATTTTGTTCTTCCGTATCTTCCGTTGGATTTAATTTGAGCATTGAGGATACCTGAAAGATCCAATTCACGAATAATTTCAGAAACACGACGTTGTGATAATTTATTTAATCCCGGAATTTGTTTTTGTAATTCTAAATAACAACTGTAAACATCACCAGTGATAATTGCATTCCCTGCTCTGTGTTTTTGCATTGCATATATGCTTAATAAAATAGTTTTATTTTGAAGGGGAAGACTCTCACAATATTCTTTCATTTTATCTTTTTCAATATCATCTTGGGCAAAATAAACAAAATCAGGAGTAATCTTTGGGGATTGGCGCCTTTCAGCAAGTTCTCCTGCCTTTCTAAGTAGATCTAATGCTTTTCTGGCATCTCCATGTTCTTTCGCTGCTAAAGCCGCACATAGTGAGATGATTTCAAGTGATAAAGCCCCTCTTTGGAATGCAGAATTCGCTCTTTGATTTAATATTTCTTTTAATTCCATGGCATTATATGCTGGGAAAACAATTTCTTCTTCTCCTAAACTACTTAAAACTCTAGGATCTAATGAATTTTTAAAATTTAAAACATTAGAGATTCCAATTATATTAACCTTTGCATGTTTTAAGCGTGAATTAATTCTAGCGAGATTATATAAAATATCATGAGATTTTTTCATTTTTTTAACTAAAATATCTATTTCATCCAAAATTATAAAGCAAATTCCATGAACAAATATATCTAATTTTTCAATAAGTTTGTCAAAAACAACATCTATTGGCCATCCTGATATTGGTACTGGGTCATAAGGATCTAAATCATTACAGATTCTGGCTAATACTCTATATGCTGTGTTTACTTCTTGACAATTTAGTGAAATCCATTTTGGTTCATGTATTTTTGAATTTCTACATTGATTATTAAGATGATCCTTAACATAATTAATGACAGCGGTTTTTCCCGTCCCAGTTTTACCAAAAACAAAAATATTGGAAGGTTTTGAGTTTTTTAAGGTGCAGGCAACTATTTCTGCGATCTTTCTAATTTGATTGTCTCGATGAGGAAGTGTTCTAGGCACAAATTCTGGGCGTAATATATCTCGTTCTTCAAAAATCTTATTTGATTTTACAAAATTTTCAAAGTAATTCTCTATATCAAACATTTACTTTTACACCCATAATTATTTATAAGTTATTTTTCTACTCAAAATCCTCCGATTTGAGTGAACACACACAAATCATTTTTGTCGAGATGATATTTAAATTGCATTGTTAATGGATAAGTTAATTATCTAAGGTTTAGAGGTTAATATATTTTGTAAATTTAATGGGCTTTACAAGATCTTATTTAAAATTTATGAAAAAAGTTTTTTAACTAAAGAAATCTGTTTTAAATTTTTCTAATTAAATTAATTTATCTTCGCATTTGTCACATATAAAATGAATTGTTATCCCTTAATTTATTAACACGTTAATTGATTAGTTAGACTGTTTTTCCTAAACAATATTATCATTAATTGATTTTTCTCTTGATCTGGGGGCTTTAACAAATAATATGATGCAAACTATACATACAATTAGTATAATATAAAAAGCACCTCCTAAAACATAAACAATTGCAGCGATCTCTGCTAATTCACTCCCCAGCATGAATAAAATCTCTCCACCTATCCATACTAAATATGCTAATGATAATGGTATAAGCTTCAAAAGAAAATTTACAAATCCCAATCCCGATTTCATCTTCTTTATAATTTTTTTTGAAGATCTTAATTCCTTTAGCCTTTTCATTTCTCTATAAAAAGCCAAAAGCCATACAATATAAGCCGTTATTCCTGCTCCAATCAATGTCACAAAAGCTTCAATGAATTTGAATGGATCTGTTTCTGGAATCCCTATGGACAAAATTAGTCGAATAAATATAATGAATATATTGATTAAAAAGAGATAGAAAATTAATAAGATCATTCCAATTAAGAATTTGAAAGCTTCTTTGAGAGTTCCTGCTTTTGCAGATTCACCGATTTTTTGATTAATTCTATTCATTAATGAGAAATGATGTCGTAGTAATGGAATCTGCTTAAGCCAGTGCATTTTTTTTTCATCTAAATTTAATGCCACAGCTAAAACCCCAAAAACAAATAAAATGGAGTAAGTTATTTCAATCGGAATTTTTATGAAATATCCCGCAACTAATCCAATTCCAAGCAAAATTACATAGGAGACAATTGAAAATATTCGATAGGCTGTTGATTTTTTTTCCTTTTTGCTATCTTTTTTCTCTTTAATTTCTTTAATTTTTTCTTCTTTTTCCTTATTTTTTCTAAACATATTATTTTATTACCACGAAAGTTTTTGAAAGCTTTTTTTTATGTTAATCAAGTTGAAAAAAATATATATGAAGTTATGACAAACTAATCACAAACTAAGAATAATCGAATTCATATGACAAAACTCAGATTTGATGCTATTTTGGAAGATTTTCTTGCAATACCTAAAGCACTTCTAAAGTGCCTTCGCTATTATCTTGCAGATGGTGGAGAGGTTCTTAAAAAATTGCGACAACATATTGAATCTAAAGGTTTTCAAAAAATCATCTTTGTTGGGCACACTTATAATTATTTCGCTTCTCTTATTCCCTATTATTATATCACAAAAAAACTAAATCCAAGTAAATTTTATTGTGCTATTTTTGAAGTGGCGGATTTCCTAAATCATTTTCACCCTAATAAATATTGTAACGATATTTTGTTTGTTTTTATATCAGAATCTGGAGAATCCATACAAATCAAGCAATCTATTGAGAAATTGCAACAGAAAAATATTAGTTCTGAACAGATTTGCGGCGTATCAAATAATCCTGGATCATTTCTAGCAAAAAACAGCCATTTCCATTTTCCTATGATGTCGGGCTCCCAACAAGTAATCGGCTCAATTTCATATATTACAACTATTCTTGTCCTATATCTTATTGCTCGTGTTTTTATGAAAGAGGATCCAATACCCTCAAAAGTAGAAGAAGAGATAAGGAATCTAATTTTTGAAACCAAATTTTATTGCACAGATTGGGCATTTCATTTAAAATCAATTAACGATTTTTTGGGTGTTGATTATAATAATTTATATTTCATATCAAAAGGAGCAAGCCTTTCTACCGCTTATCAAGGTGCTTTAAACTCTAAATCATATGTTCGACTTTTTGGTCAGGGTTTTAATATAGGATTATTCTTACATGGACCTTTTCAACTAGTTGATGATTCTTTCCGATGTATTCTGGTAATAGGTGATAATACGAGTATTGAGGATACAGTCCGTTTAATTGATCTTATTACTAAAAAAATGGGTTCAGGTAAAGTTGTCTTAATAAATAATAGCCGACAATTATCATCTTTAGGCCGGGCTAATTCAGGGGTGTGGGTTTTTGAACACACAACAACTAATTCGTTTTTAGCACCCATATTTGAAATATTTGTCATTCAATTTCTACTATTAGATCAAGCATTACGCCGGGGGATTATCGAATAATGAATGGAAAGGATAAAATGGATAAAACGATATGGCCTTTTTTTTACGAAGACATTCGTGAAGAATTTATGTCTTTACCTGAATCTCTTGAAAAATGCGTTGATAACTATTTTTACAAAGAAGGAAAGGATATCATGCACCATATTCAAGATGTTCTACCAAAATTGCAGTTCTCTCATGTTGTTTTCATTGGAAATACATTCAATTTCTTCGCTTCAGCAATCCCAAAACATGTTTTAATGACTGAAAAAGAAGGTGTGCCATTTACATGGGAAAGTATTGAGGTAACAGAATTTTATGACTATTTCCTCCCAAAAGAACATGATGAAAGCACTCTTTTTATCTTTATTTCCAAGTCTGGTAAATCTCGTTTATTGAAAAATGCAATTGAGCAATTACACATTATTAATATAGATCCAAACCTTATTTGGTTAGTTACAAATAATACAAAATCACCAATTTCTCCTTTTTGTGGCATTATATTGCCAATACATGTTGATTCTGAAATAGTTTTATCGTCAAAATCTTTTCCACACACAATTATCGTTCTGTATCTTATTTCACAGATTTTACTCGGAAAAGATCCAATTTCTGAAGAGAATCATACTAAAATTAAAAATTTTATATCAAAATTGAAAGAATATAGGGAAATTGAACCAACACAAACACAGGTTTTGGTTGATTTCTTAGGTCAAGATTTTAAAATTGTATATGTAATTTCTCGAGATCCTATAAGTGAAGCTTCATCCAAATTACTAGCTCTTAATGCCAACAGCTTTATAGGCGCAATGTGTGAAGGTATTTCTTTAGGACTCTTTTTTCACGGACCTTTTCAAATATTTGAGAGAAAACAAATTAATACTCAAATAAAATGCATTATGATTGGAGCTTATGAAAAAGATGAAACTGAAAAAGAAACACTTCCCCGCTTAATGGAGTTAATCCGCCAACGTGCAGGTAGTATGGCTTTAATTAGCAATAATAAACAATTAATGAAGAAATTTCAAGATGAATCTAAGATTATAGTAGTCAATTTTGAATCATATTTTACACCACTAGCACCAATATTTCATTCTTTTATATTCTCATCAGTTTTACTAAAAATATCTCTAAATAAGGGGCTAATTCGTTCATATAAAAAAGGATAATTAATAAGAATTTACCTGCTGAATCTGACGTAGAGATTTCAAATTTCCGCGTTTTTATCCCTTTTGTGAAAAAAAAATTCAAATTTTTCGGGTTTCATTGAAAAATTACAAACTTTGTCCGCAATGGCTGCAGAAACTTGTCCCTGGGACGATTGGAGTGCCGCATCCGGAACAATATCGCGAAACATTTAAGGTCGGTTCTCCAGGAGTAATATTGTTTCGGACAAATCCATCAGGAGAAATTGGTGTCATCGGTGATCGTGGAGTATTCACTTTCATAAAGACCGCAATCACAGAAATATAACCGATTATTTCCAATATGATCCCGAGATATGAGACACCAGTGAGTACAAGTAATATTATTACAAATGCAATAGAAGATCCCCAGTTAATTATAGGACCAAATAGTAAAGTAAAAAGAATATATACTAATTGGGATAGAATTGACGGAATTATAGAGATTATGATTAAGATACATCCATTTTTCCCATTTTTGGATACAAGAGTCGTTTTAAAATGGTTCGATAGTTTTACCCAAGCGAAGATGTAAATGAAATTAACCATCAAATATGGCAAATAATGCACCACAATGAAATAAAATACTTGTGAAATGGAATATAGAAAAATGCCTGCAAGGTTTATCAAAAAGCTTATTACTTGCGCAATTATTACACCGAGAAAAAGTTTACGTGCTGAATCAACCGAAATATCTCCGCTCACTCGATAGAGCTTGGATAGGTGAACAACCCATAATAGCATTACAATAAAAGAGATTAATCCCAGAAATGATGAAATAAGAGAAGCTATAGAAATACTCGCACTACTGTTATATACATATGGAAGTATTAATCTATTATAAATATGTGAAATTAACATTAAGACAAGTTGTATTATCAATATCGTGCTTAGATTTTTGTAAATTTGCGAATCATAATTTGACATGATAAGTATTAAATGATTTGAATTTTTAAATTTGACTCCCAATTCTCCCATTTAGTTTCAGAGATTTCGGAACTTAAAATTTACTGAATTTCTCCTAGAGTATCGGATTTGGGCACTCGTCCCCCGTGGTTGGTTTTTTTGCAGTTAAGAAAAAATTGGAAAAATCTGGACACTTCAAAAATATTCGTAAGATTGAGATATTTATCATTCAACTAAATTTAATAATTTATTTTTCTAAATGAGTCTGGGGATTTAAATAGAAATTCTTTGATTAATCAATATAGAAGGACTTATCTAGTTAAATCAGGCAATAGAGCAGCAATTGCTACCGTCCATTAATGCGAATTTCTATTCTAATCTAATCCTTCTTCATGTTTGTATACTTCAAGGGCTAATTTAATAAACGCATCATTAATCCCTTTTCCGGTTTTCGCAGAACATTCCACGTATCCAATGAACCCGCGTTTTTCAGCATACTTCTTTGCATCCTCAAATGTAACACGCCGCTCCAAATCGAGTTTATTGCCCACAAGTAACACCGGAACCTTACGTCCAACATTCTCGTCAAGATCTTCCACCCATTTATCAAGATTAGTAAATGATACTGGATTGTTTATATCAAAACAAAGCAAAGCACCTTTGGCATCTCGATAATACATCCCGCGAATTTTATCATAATGTTGTTGACCCGCTGCGTCCCAGACGTTCATTTTCGCAGTGAAACGATACACACCTGAGAACAATGCATCATCCGCGAGGTATTCGAGTTTCAATTCTTTGGCCCCAAAATCTACACCAAGAGTAGTTTTCAAATCCTGCTTGAAGTAATCATCAGTGAATCTAACTTTAATCGCGGTTTTACCAGTTGCTGAATCCCCAATTTCGATAATTTTGAATGAATATTCATTTTTAAGTAAGGTTTTAACTTCATGATTTGCCCATTGTTCAATTTTTTCTCCAGAAATTAATGTTGGGTCGATTTCAGTAATTGTTTCAAATTCTAAAACATAACCTTTAGTATACGTATCCAATTCCATGTCTTTTAAAGGATCTTGGTTGATCAATTTAATTTTTCCCGCGCATGGAGAATATAATGTTGTAATTCCTCGATCTGTAGTAATCGCCGCAATGGGCTCATTCATTGTTACGTTTTCTTCGACAAGGACTTTAAATTCAGTTGGATTAGATAAATATGCGTACCCAATTTGATCTAGGCCAACGATCTTTTTACTTTTATCCAAATATACATGTTGTGAAGAATATAAGAATTCTTCTGGTAGTTCAAATCGTCCGTCTGCTATAACAACCATTTTTTTTTACCTTTCAAAATTTAACTTGATTTTAATTTGCTTTTACATATTTTAACTTTTTTCATCTCTTTTTTACAATGTTAAATTAAAATAAAAAACATAAAAAACATAAAAAAATAAAAAATATGAAAAATGTTGTCATATTTAATAGAAATAAGCAGATGATGAAATTTTTAGAGGAAGACTTAGGTTTTTTTTAAACCGATGATGATTATCTAGGGTAACTGATGCTTAGAGAAAGTAAAGAAAAAAAGTTCTAAAAAAGTTTTTTTTAATCAATAGGTGCTGGCGCGCAAAGATCTGTTGACTTCACGCCTAATCGCCCACAAGTTTTACATATATATTTATACTTTCCTGATTTTCCTTTACAGTGGTGATATCCTGCGGTGATTTCCTGACCACAATATTCACAAACATAAGGAAATTTCTGATCACAAATATGACCTGGATGGCCTACAGGTTGACCGCAAACTCCACAAGATGTTAAAACCGAAGACTCCGATTTCTCATCAATTTTATCCCAGTGTTCTTTCAATTTATCTTCTATGGGTACTGGATTGCATACATGAGTCTCATCAACAGCAACAGCTCCACAGTTCTTACAGTAGAATTTTAAGAGTTTTAATTTCTCAGAACACATATGACGGTGGTTCACGTTTTCAGTTCCACAATATTCACACGTATATTTTTTAGATTCCTCTGCAGGGGTGCAAAAATGGACATGGGCAACTTTTTTGTTGCAATGTTTGCAAAAATGCTCATCGTCGTATAGCATACTCATATTTACATTGTATGAATTTTACTTTATATGATTTTTACTTTATATGATTTTTTTCTTTGTTTTCAACTAGATTTTTTAACACTTCAAATTGTTCACATATCACTAAACTTCTAGGCGTGAAAGATACATTACATAATTCGGATTCTTCTGAAAAAAACTCGATATGCACACGACGCCAATACTTTAAAGATTTATCACCTTCACCTTCTATTCTGGCAAATTCTGCTGAAACCTCTTCAAAAGGAACAACATCTATCTTAGTTGTTCGAATTATGGATTGTGGTAGGCCATCATAATTAATTATCACTGAATGAAAATCTATTACAGGGATCGGTTCATTTTCTGCTTGATAAACATCATAAAGACTGGCTGTCGCACACTTTATTCCTTTTCTCACCAATTCAGCAAGATTATTTGCGTCAGATTCATTATTGCAAAAATGCCATACATCAAAATGTTTTCCATTCAGCGAATACCCTTGTAAAACTTCAGAATAGTAAATCTCTTGAATTTTTTGAGATCCTATACTAATTTTTTCAGTTGAATTTAGTGCTACATTAACATTATCTACAATATTAGATATTGAAACCCACCTTGTATTGAGTAATATTGGCTTAATTTCTTGTTTGAGTAAAATTATTTCAAAAATAATGGTAGTGTTTAAAATACTTTGTTGAAAATTCTGATTAAAAAGATGCTGTTTCGGGAAAGACTCTTGGAGCTCTTTTTTAAAATTAACTGAAACTTTCGGAAAATATATTTCTTGATTTTTGCTTCCTTCAGCAATTTCCAGGAGAATATTATGGTTTTTATCTAAAATGAAATAGTAAGAAGAAACTAAGGCCATTATTCTTTTAGTGTTGGAATAAAAATATAATTTTTGTTTAACAAGATTCCCTATGATTCCGATGATTCTAATGCTATCATCTACTTACTCAATTTCATACGACATTCACGGAAATGGGAAACTCCACTATCATTTTAATGTTAATAGAAGAATTGCAATGAAAGGATACCTTAAGATTTAAATAGGTTTAGTAACTTTTTTGTTCACCTGAATTCTGGCATATCGCAGTATTAGGTGTTGATCCCGAATTTCAAAATCAAGGTTATGGAAAAGCAATCATGAAGCAAATAATCAATTTTGTTCGTGAGAAGGGGGATGTTTTTATTTTACATAGTTTTTTTCTTTTTAATTGAATATAATTTAAGTGAATTTCCAGTCATTTTCATATTAAAAGAAGAAATTCCTTTATTTTCGATTATATTCTCAATTGCATCAATTAAAATCGATTCTGTAAACTGCCATTCCTTAGGAATTTTCCTAAGTAAAGTTTGAAATGAAATTTCCTCATAACTTTTTGATTTCTTAAGTAAGAAAATCGTAAATTCCTTCAATATTTGTTTGGATATTTTTGTTTTTTTAGGAATATGGGATATATCTGGTTTGAAATCTGTCTGAATATTGGGGTTTCTATTTAAATTTTGTTTCAATTCGAGTTTAGGCTTTGGATTATACTTTTTTCCATGTAAAATCGCATCCATTTCATCAAGTAATGGATCATCCAAATCTTCGTTTAGTAAAATATCATCGGGAATATCATCAATAATCAAATTTTCATCGACATGTTCCAGTTCTTTTTCAATATCCTCGTTTTTAAATTTCTTTTTTCCCATAAATTAATCATATCTTTTTAAGAAATAAAATGATCAGTAAGATTAGGTAAGATTAGGTATGGCAATTGATGAAGAATTAAAACCCTCAGTACCCCCACACAAGAAGAAAGAGAAGAAAATTGGTTTATTGAAAATGCTTCCGCAAGCTCTTGGAGGGACTATTGGGGGACCAATTTTCGCTATTCTGGGGATTGTAATATTAAAGGCTAATTCTGGTTTACTAATATCATTGATCCTTAGCGGACTTCTTATGATCTTATTTATAATGATCTATTCAGAACTTGCTTTGTCTCTTCCAATTGCTGGTGGGGGTTATAGTTTCTCTAAAGAAGCCATTGGTGGTCTTTCTGGATTTTTAATAGGTTGGGGAATGTGGATTGGAAATTTATTATTTACTGCCTTATCAGGAATTGGATTTGCCTTATCTTTAACAGTGTTTATACCGGTTCATTATTCGAATTCAACTACGGTTTCTATCATCGCGTTTGCCGTACTTCTATTTTTTTTCATCTTTACCTTGTATTGGCCAAAAAATCTTAATAAAATAATGAAGATTCTAACATATGTTCTCATATTTGGCTTTATTACCTTTATTTTAATAGGAAGCTCTCTTGGAAATACTTTAAATGAAGACTTTGGATTTGATATTTTTCAGGAAAAGATGGAATTAGGGCCGATATTATCCACTGCAGCATATTCATTTGTAATTTTTTGTGTTTACGAATGGAACTCTACCTTCGAATCACTAACAACTAAATTCGATGAAATTAAACAACCTAGAAAAACCATACCACGTGTCTTTTTAATGTCGATAATATTTGCTGTAATAATTTATTGGTTAGTTAGTTTTGTGGCGCTTATAAATCTTGGAAGTTTATCATCAGATTCATGGAACTCTATCATTTTAGGCCACTCTAATGCTCCTTTAGCCGATATTTTTGGCCTTGTGTTGGGTCCATTCGGAGTATATTTCATAGGTTTAATTGGTATGATTGCTACTACTACTTCAATAAATTCAGGATTTCAAATGTCCTCCCATTTACTCCACTCTATGTCAAGAGATGGATTTTTAGATCAAGTATTTTTGAAAAAGAACAAAAAACAAGTTCAATGGGTTGCTTTGAGTTTTTCTTTTGTTCTTATTATTGTAATAATTGCATTAATTGATGATATAAGTTTGATATCTGAGATTGGGAACTTTATCTTTTTATTGTCTATGGTAATCCTATCTATTTCTCTTATCATTCTCAGAAATACCCGTCCAAACCTTATTCGCCCTTGGAAGGTACCATTTTTCCCGTCTTTACCAATAATTGCAATAATCACGAGCCTTATTTTAATATTTTCCATGTTTACCACCAATATGGGGTTTTTAGGTATTATAGTTGGAGTAATTTTAATTTTACTGGGAATAATTTATTACCTATTCCGAATTGCCAGAAGAACTCATTTATTATTACTATTAAATGGAAGCAAATTCGGAATTAGTGTTGTTTTAATCCTACTTTGGAGCATTTTGTCGATAGATGCATCTTCTAATGGATCAAATCTACTCTTCTTTAGCCCTTCGATCTATTTGATCGGTAGCATTGGGATTTTGTCTTTAATATTTGATCTCTTAACAGTTAGGCAGATTTTACCGAAACTCCTAAAAGATGAAAAAACTATTGTAATTGGTGGGATTACACATCTTTCTGAAAAAGAAGATATAATAGCAAGAAGATCCAATTTTGTAGGGGCGAGCATTTTAATATTTATTGGTCTGATTCTACTAATTTATGGGGCTTTAACTTTGAATGAAATAATCATATTATCATCACCACTCATCATTCAGATGGATTCGGAATTTTTAAAACTCTTGTTTTTTATTGTATTCATTACATCGGGCTTAATTTTAATCCTAAATGGTCTGATTATGATTTTTCAGGAAATTGAGGTTCAGAAAATCGTAGAAAAAACCGAAATTAACCAAGATGGATAAATTTATTTTTTATGGATGATTTGTTAGATCATAGTTTTTTCTGTAGGGATAGCCAAGCATGGTCTACAATTTTGGTGTTATACCAAAACTGGTCGAAACGGCGCTGGACCGAGGCTCCAGTTCTTAGTGAATCGTGGGTTCGAATCCCACTCCCTACATTTTCTTCCTTTTTATGATAAGGGTGAATTCTAACTACTTTTAGTTATTTTGAATCATTTAGAATCGTTTGAAATTGATTTGTACAAAAATTAGCAAGTTTTGAAGCCTCATAATCATCTAATCTCGCGCGAATTACTATAGGTTTCTGCTCTTTTTTCAAGAAAATAGAGATTTTCCATGGTGGTAGTCTAATCCTTAAAAGAAGAATGAAAATTCCAAAGAAAAGTAATAATGTCGCGATTCCCAACCATAATAATTTTCTTTTATTATCGAATTTAATAATCATTTTTTCGATTTGATCATAATGAATGTAATCGGGTTGATGATATTGTGATGTAAATTTAACATATCGTTTAAGATTGTTAAATTCTATAGTGTTTCCATATAATTCTTTTCTAATTTTCACAGGTTCAAAATTACGAATTGTAAATTTATCTGTTGCATCCATTTTATTTACTACTCTACTTCAATTTTTTTAATTTTATAAAAGAATTATGCCAACCACAAAGCCACAAGCTATAATAAATTCGTTCACAACAGCCCATTTCTTTTCTTTTAAATCTGGAAGCCATGAAAAAAGTGTGTCTCTCACTTTATCGATACTTGGATGAACGAGTGGATCTTTATGAAAAATCGGCCTTAAAATATACCAATCAATAATATCAGGTAAAATGGAGAATAGCATAACCCACCAATAATCTTTAAAGAACCAGATGAAAATGAAAACACTTAAGGCTAAAGCATAGACGATATGGAATATTTTGAAAAATTTATCATCCCAATGAGCTTTATAAGGGTGATATGTTGAAATTGGAATGCAATCTAATAAATAATGAGAAATTACAGCCAAAACAGCAATTAGTAGTATTTGAGCTGCAATTGGAAAAGTCGGTGGTAATAAACTAAATAATTTGGCAATTAGAACACCAAATAGAAAATGGGTTGGCATCTGCATTTTTTTCATTCCTTGAATTGATAAGCCAATGGTGGGAATTGAACCCACGGCATCTTGATTACGAATCAAGCGCTATAGCCTCTAAGCCACACTGGCCTTTTAGAATCTCTATCCTATTTAAGTTTTTAAAAAAAATAAATTTTTTCAAATAAAGGAAAAAAATATTGGAATATTCCAATAAAATTAATCCGCTTCAAAAAACGTTTTATAGGCTAAATATGTCGAATATACATCTGCAATATGAACTATTTCATATGGACTATGCATGTTAATTACAGGTGTTCCACAATCAACAACATCGCAATTAAATGATTCTGCAAAATACCTTGCTATGGTTCCTCCTCCGCCCTCATCAACCTTACCCAATTCAACAATTTGATAAGGGACTGTTTTTTCATCAAATATTTTTCTGAGGTAAGCCATGACTTCAGCGAGGGCATCACTTGAACCGTATTTACCTCCTGATCCTGTATGTTTTTCAATAATAATCCCTTTTCCTAAAATTGCAGCATTAAGAGGGTCGTGAACTGATGGAAAGATCGGATTAATAGCAGAACCAACATCTGCAGATAACATTAGTGTATTTGTTAGGGTTAAATGGAGATTAGT
>JAUWMK010000076.1 GCA_030613185.1 Promethearchaeum sp. | reverse complement strand
CCATTAATTAAATTACGTTATTTCTAAAACATTTTTTACATCATTAAAAGTAAAAGGCTTCTGCAATGTTCCATCAATTTTTATTGGTTGAAGTTCTTTTTTAATCTCTTCCACTGAATAACCTGTTGAAAGGATTATTTTAATTTCTGGATTTAAAGCCCTAATTTCAGTTATTATTTCTTTTGGTGAAAGCTCAGGTAAATTATAATCTATGAATGCATATGAAAAGGTAAAGGGATCTTTTTTTACTATTTCCAATCCAATTTTTCCCAATTCTGCTGTTTCTGAAGGAATATTGAGCTTTTGGAGAAATTTACTTAATATTTTTAGTAAAATGGGCTCATCATCTATGATTAAAATTTTTTGAGTTTCCACCATTTGTTTTACAATAAATTATTGTGTATTAAGATAATTTAAATTTCTCATTTTTAATTATTTAGTGTTAATTCTGACTTAATTATACAATCGAAAATAATTTAATCTTCATATTTCACACTTCACCTCAAAATTGGAAAATTTCGAAAAATTTTTTTAATTAATACTTAAAATTTTTTTATAAAATAGATTTTAAGGCTTATATTCAATCATTAACATAACAAAAAAAAATGTATTACGTTACATTATTTTTAATTATTGTTAGGAGATATTAATATGAAAAAAAAATCAATAATATATTTATTGGGTGCAATTCTGCTCATATCTTTCTCAATCCTACCGATTTCAGATCTAAATTCTACAGATGATCAACAAGAATCGTGGGATCATCCTACTGAACCAAGAAATCTTGAAGTAGGCCAGGAAGAATGGTGGAATGCGAGTTATGCTTATCGGATGCAGATTAATGTTACTAATCCAGGAGCAACCGATTTTGTGGATACCTATGCATCCGTTTCATTCAATTATACTTTTTATGTCGATGAAGGTAATATGAATGAAAATATGAAAGATGTTCGTATCGTAGAAAATGATATTCTTCGACCCTATTATATCCAAAAAGATTTTCCAAGTGCGGATTTGGCTCGTGTATGGTTTAGAACAAATTGTTCTGCCGATACTTCGGAGTTTGACACATTTATGTATTATGGTAACGATACATTAGAATTTGATAATACATATCGTTTATCTTACAATCCGATGGGTGTAATGTGGCAGACATTTGATGAAATTTACACACATCCCGTGACATTTGCTCAAACCATTCAGGATTCATCGCAATCAAATGATGGTGATATTGTACTTAACCCCGTATTGAGTACGGATGCAAAAGCCGGTAAAAGCATGTATTTTGGAGGAGATAGTAACCGTGGTTATGTAAATTTAGGTAATCCTGTTGACTTACAGATCACTGGTGATCAAACTATTGCAATGTGGGTCAAACCCCAACAATTATATAATCGTCAGAATCCCTATGCCAAGGCATATGGTGGAGAAGGAACCATAACCTTAGAAACAAGTGGAAGCTTTAGTTATTATTATGGTCAAGGTGGAGGAAATACAAGTCCATATCAAGGATTTGGTTCCGGAACTGGTACAGCTTCTGCAGGAAATTGGGTTCATATCGCCATTGTAAGAGATTTAACAAGTGGGCAATTACGTTGGTATGAAGATGGAGGATTAGCTAACCAAGCTTCAGCCGTCTACAACCCGGCTTATACAAGCACTCTAGATGCAATTATTGGAGAAGGATATGTGAGTAATTTTTGGGGATATATTGATGAGCTACATATTTTTAATGCTTCACTTTCTATTACTGAAATTAATCGTTTACGTGATTATACATATAGTTGTAATGCTGAACTTCTGGATGAAGTAGAGCAAGGGGCTCAAGTTGAAATTACTATCCGTGATGTTGATGGCCTACCTGTTCCGGATGCCGAAGTATCACTGTATAACAGTAGTGGCTTAGCATTTACTGAATTTTCCGATAATTCGGGGTTAACAATCTTCACTACCATTGATTATGGTTATTATAATATGACTGTGAATTATACCTTACAGGAAACAGGAGTTGAAGAAACTGTATTTACAGGGAATGCAACAAATGGATTTTTGCATTTCACCGGGCTCCTTGAAGAAGAAACCTTCTATGTTGATTTATGGTCAATTGATTTCTCAGTGTTTGATGCTGATGGAGACATCATGGATTATGGGTATGTAGAAGTCTATGATTCAACAAAAACAACCTTATATGCAAATTTAACTTTAAATCATGGTAGTGGAACCCAAGTATTTCGGTGGTTGAACACTTCTAGTTATTATTATAAAGTGTATTATCATAACGAAGATTATTCTGACGGGACGGTTTTATTGAATGATACCACAATAGATAGAACGAATCTGACAAACTCTATTACATATAATGTCAATGAAACCTCCACCGGAGATTTTCATTCGAATAATATCATTTATGCCGATGGTTCGAATTCTACCTTTATTAATTGCACACGATTAGTCAATGCTACTATCTACGTCTCTGAAATTGTTGATAAATTGGATAAAATTGATATATATTACATCAATGATCAAGGTGATTCGGTTAAAATAATTGATGCAAGTAAAACTTACACGTCCGAAACAGAGGATACGATTGAAGTGCAATTAGCTGATTCATTCAATGCTTATGGATTAGAAATCGATATTTATGGTACCAATAACACTCAACAATGTAATGGAACTGTAGAAGTGAATTACACCCAAACCACCAGTCAACGTATTACTGGAAATATGTCAAAGATTTCTCTCCGAATTATAGATGAAAATAATTATGATCCTGTTTCTGGGGTAATTGTTCATATTTATAATAACGAAACTGGAATTTCGTTGGTGAATTTAACAACAGATGTCGATGGATATGCCCGTGGAGTTCAAAATTCTGACCTCGAATTCTGGTACTTACAAGGAACTTATAATTTCACTCTGGAATTTTTCGGTAAAGATAAATTTTTCAATGTAAACTATACTGATCCTGGACAATGGAATGCAACTAATGTGGATAATTACAATTATACCGTCTCGAATGCTTCCACTCTAATCTTTGAAATAAGGATTGACATGAGTCTGTTCCAGACAGAAATTAGTAGTCATAGTCAACCCATTGAAGTAGATTGGGGGGATATGATGACTTTTGAAGTTAATTTCACCTATAGTGAACCCGGAGAAATCAATCAACCGCTAACCGACCCAGATTGGATAACTTGTACCATCACTGGTTCAATTGTCCATTCCGTGGATATGTCTCATATTGGAGGAGGTATCTTTCGGGCCACAGTCGATTCAAGTCTCTTTTCTGCAGGAACAGCTCCGACAATGCTAATAGTTGAAGTAAATGGCCAAAAGGCGGGTTATTTAGATCCTGATGCTCTTTTATTTTTGGTTACTCTAAATCCCATTGCAACAAAAGTTAGTTTGCATGATTATGCAAATGGCATGGCTGAATTGACCGATGACACAATTTCTGCGTACTATGCCGATAATGTAAACCTTTCTGTCGCTTACATCGAAGATCAAACTGACATCAAGATTTCTGGTGCAACACTCTCTTATTACTGGGATTATGGCGCCGATACAAATGTACAAGAAGATCCTTTAAACTCGGGTTATTATACAATTGACATTTCTACTGGAGATGCTCCCAACATTGGAAAATACGGAATTCACATCACAATTTCACGGGATAACTATACATATCAAACGATTGTTGCATTTATTGACATTCTTGCTCGTCCTACCGTCCTAAGTTCGACAGATACCGATGAAACTCAAGAATTACTCCGTATTACCAAAAATCTGTATGAATCCGAAGAATATCTCTTCAATTTTACTTATAGTGAAGTTTTAGGAAGCCAAGAATTAATTGATAATACCGATGTAAGCTCCTTCACTTGGCAATATAGTACAGGTGATACAAATGGACAAGGCGATTTAACTTTACTTCCCGATGGAACATATCAATTAGATTTTAATACTTCAAGTCGGGCTGTTGGTGATTATATTATTTTGGTAACACTAAGTAAATCTAATTTTGATCAACGTCAAGCAATGCTATTTATATCCATTGAGAAGCGAAACATCGACTATGAATTTTTAGGTGATTTTGATGGTCCAAGTCTAGTAAAAGTTGCTGGAAATGCATTATTATTCTCTGTGAGTTTAAAAGATAATGTAACTGGAAATCCACTATTTAACGCTACGGTTGTCATATCATTTGATGATGGAAAACAATCTATAGTATTGACTGATGAAGATAATGAAGGTGTTTATACTGCCACCATTACCTATTCGAAAGAAGAAATAAATGCTTTCTTCCGTGATAATTCATTCTATGGAACTTTAACCATCGATGTTGATACTTATACCCAAGTAGAGAAAACCATTTTAATATCTATTAAAATGGATGAGGTATTTGAGGGTTTTCCAACCTTCTATTTATTATTGGGCGCCGCTGGATTAGTTATTTTAGTTGGATCATTAGTCGGATATAAATTAGTACAAAATGCTCAAATTCCAGCATTTGTTAAGATGATTAACAAAGTAATATCCGATATTTCTGGTAAGAAGACAATATCTGATGGAAATATCTCGGTTTCTGCTAAAGAAGAGATTATTGAGAAGTTTGATGAGTATTGGAAATTGCTTGATTTGGATTTAAATGAGATCCTCGGTTTAACCAAAGGATCCGTTCCTAGTGATGAAATATTATCATCTAGTGAAGAATCAACAGGAGGGATCTAAAAATGCCTTCAGGATTAGTAGTAATGCATTGGGATGAACGTATGGGTGTCGAAGTAATTGGAGCATATCCACCAGAAGCATCAATTCAAGAGAAAACACTTATGCAACTCTATTCACAACACGAATTTACCGGTGAAGCTGGTTTAGTTTCAATAGCTGCAGGTGCTGTAAATCTGGCCTCATATTATACTGGTCCGGAATCAGCAATTTATGTTATATTGATTCTAACTATGGAAGAAGATGGGGATGTGTACGAAGAGGGCTTGTCTGATATAACCAGACAAATTCTTATGAATTTAGAGTCAGATTCTTTGAATGCTATTTTGCCTCCATTATTCCAACGCTTATCTGTTTATCCTACTCTAAAGGAAGAACAGAGATATGGAATGTTTCTAAACAGCGAGATTAAGCGCATGATCTTAGATAGACTTAGAGAAGAATGTGTTATTTCCAAATCTGAAATCTCTATTTGGTTAAAAGATCAATATAAAGAAGGTTTTGTTGACATTGAAAACATCTTGAATGCAATGGTTAAACTGGGTATTACTAAAATTGCTTCTGTCAAGGGAATGTCTTCCGATTTAGTATTTTTATCTGAAGACATAATGGCTCTCAGGGTTCCTCCTGCAGAATTATTAAAAGATCCGGTTGATCGCCATTTACCTGAATCTTTAGTTAGTGAATATATGTCAGAGATTCGCAATTACTTCAAGTATTATAAACCAAGTGAGCAAGATAATTTAGAAATCATTGACAAAGTTCTTTTGGATCCCGCTTGTTATGAAGTGTTAAAATTGATGCGCGAAGCAATAGTCACTCGCAACGATTTAGAAAAATTACGTAAAAAAGGAGTAGACGATGTTGATAGGGTATTAAAAGCATTTTGGGAGACCAAAATGGTTGCAGTCTTTAAAGATGATAAGGGAAACGAGTACTTCTGTTTAACTTGTGATTTTTATATTGATAAGTTCTACCCACGTTATCAAGTTGATACAATTCGAAATCAATTCCGCAGTCGGGCACAAAATTCAAATGTTTTAGTTAAAGCTTTAGAAATGATGAGAGAAGAATATTATGTCCAACTGAAATCAAAAAAGGTTAAAGCTTCTGTTGCAGTGGAAGAATAATTTTTGATTCTTATTTTTTTATTTTTAAAATTAAGTTTTTTTTTTACTTATTCTATTATTCTTTTATGCCCTTCGCAAGTATTTTCGTAAGAATATTTAAGATATCTTCTTTAATTAAGTTGATATTGAAAGATGATCTCTCATTCTTTTGTTTTTCCCACATTATTCCCAATATACTCTTCCATGCGAAATATTTTATTATCATCCCTCAGAAATTATAATGACTGACTTTTTACTATTAATATAATAAAGGTGAACTTATTGGAGATCGAAATAATTAAAGCAAAAAATTTGAAAGAAATCCCAAAAGATTATTCTAAGCTAAGATTTGGTAAGAATTTTACAGATCATATGCTCATTATGGAATATAAAGAATCGCAAGGAGGATGGGGGCCTGCGAAAATTATTCCCTATGGAAATCTAAGTTTAGATCCTGCTGCTGCGGTTTTGCATTATGGTCAAGAAATTTTTGAAGGAATGAAATGTTATGGTCATGAAGATGGTAGTTTAGATTTATTTAGGCCGGATATGAATTTTAAGAGAATGAATAACTCCGCCGAAAAAATGTGTATGCCAAAACTTGATATTGATTACATAATTAATGCTTTAAAGGAATTATTAAAATTGGAAAAAGCATGGGTTCCTAAAGATAAAGGAACTGCATTATATATCCGACCTACAATGATTGCAAGTCAACCCTTTCTTGGAGTTCATTCCGCTGAGGAATATCTTTTTTACATAATTTTAAGTCCAGTCGGGGCATATTTTAAGAATGGTTTTAAACCTGTAAAAATATCGGTTGAAACTTTCCATGTTAGGGCATGTCCTGGAGGTATTGGAGATGCTAAAACCGGTGGTAATTATGCTGCTTCATTAAAAGCTTCAACCGATGCTGAAAAAAAGGGCTTTTCACAAGTATTATGGTTAGATGCAAAAGAAATGAAATATGCTTCTGAGATTGGAGCAATGAATGTCGCTTTCGTTATAAACAACGAAGTAATAACACCTGAATTAGATGGAGCGATACTTCCAGGAATTACTCGAAATTCTGTAATTGAAATCTGTAAACATAAGAGTATAAAAATAACTGAACGAAAAATAAGCATTGATGAAATAATTCAAGCTTTAGAGGATGGAACGTTGAATGAGATATTTGGAATGGGTACTGCAGCTGTAATTGCACCAATTGGATCAATTTATTATCAAGATAAGGAATACATAATAAACGATTTTAAAGTTGGATCTCTAAGTCAACAATTATTTGATGAGATAACAGGAATTCAGTCAAGTTTAATTGAGGACCATTTTGGATGGGTAGATAGAGTTTAGGGGATTTATCATGGAAATAAAAATAACTAGGAATCCAGATCCAAGACAACCTCCAGAGGATGATTCAAAATTAGGATTTGGGAATATTTTTTCTAATCATATGTTAATCATGGAATATGACAAAGAAAAAAGCGGTTGGGATCCAGCAGAAATTAAACCATACGGACAACTTTGTTTGGAACCAGCAGCAGCATGTCTCCATTATGGCCAGATCGTTTGGGAGGGTATGAAATGTTATCGCGCAAAAGATGGTCTTAGATTGTTTCGTCCAAAGGAAAATTTTGAACGTTTGAATCGCTCTGCAGATAGAATGTGCATGCCATCAATTGATGTAGGATATATGGTGGATGCTTTGAAAGAATTCTTGAAAGTCGAAAGGGATTGGGTCCCTAAATTAAGGGGTACATCTCTTTATATTAGACCTTGTATGGTTGCGCATGAAACTTTCTTAGGCCTTCATAAAGCAGATAAATACCTATTATTTATAATCTTAAGCCCATCTGGGCCGTATTTTAAAGAAGGTTTTAATCCAATCAAAATTATGGTTGAAGAAAAATATGTCAGAGCAGCTATGGGTGGAACTGGAGAAGCAAAAACTGCTGGAAACTACGCAGCATCCCTTAAATCCGCAGTTGAAGCAAAAAAGAAAGGTTTCTCGCAAACATTATGGTTGGATTCGATTGAAATGAAGTATGTCGAAGAAGTGGGAGCGATGAATATTGCTTTTGTCATAAATAATGAGGTTATTACTCCAGAACTTGATGGTACAATTTTGCATGGAATTACTAGGAAATCTGTGTTAGAAATTTGTAAAAAATTAGGTATTAATGCTAGCGAACAAAGAATTTCTATTGACGAAGTGATTGAAAGGATTGAAAATAATTCTCTAACTGAAGCATTCGGAATGGGAACTGCTGCGATAATTGCACCAGTGGGTTCCATATCATATCGAGATCAAGAACATATCATAAATGAATTCAAGGTTGGACCGATTGCAAAACAAATTTATGATGAATTGATTGGAATACAATACGGAGATAAAGAAGATACTTTTAATTGGATTGAAAAAATAGAGTAATAATAATTTTTTTTTATGGTCTTATTATTTAAAATCTCTTGTTTCTTCTATTATTTATATAATAATAGATAAATATACCAATTAAATTTATCATTCCGATTATTGAAATTATCCAAAACGGCCAAAACTCCAATAATACTATCGAATTGATGAATCCATAAAATATAAAAAATTGTGAAAATGGAGCTAAATAATCAATTTTTCTGAAATATACATAGAAATACAATCCCATTAATGATAAAGTTAAAATTAAAACTAGAATATAGATTAAACTTTCTGAAAAGTAATATATTGGAGCAATTATTGAAATAATGCTATTTAATCCAAAATAACTAAGATAAAAATATAATGATTTAGTTGAATTTATCATCTTAGTTAATTAAAGGAAATCCCAAAAAAAAAATTCATGCAATCTTAAATTTTTTACAATTTTAAAATTTGTTTTAGTTCTTCTTCGGTATAAGACATTGTCTTTCTACCATCAATTTTTTGAACTAAACCGGTTTTTGAGTAATAGTTAATCACTTTTTCAGATTGGCTTAAATAAGTATTCCAACGCTTTTCAAAAGTTTCTTCGTTATCATCGCTGCGATGAGTCAAGTCAGTATCTACACAAGCATCACATTTGCCTTCTACTTTTGGGGTCAACTCTTTATTGTAAATGTTGTATATTTTACCGCATTTTGGGCAACTCCAGCGACCAAGAATACGCTTTTTAAGATCTTCTTTTGGAATATCAATAACTACCACAATATCCAATTTAGCTATATCAGATAGAGATTTTGCTTGATCTAATGTTCTTGGAAATCCATCCAGCATAAAACCATTTTGTTTTACATCATCTTGTGCAATTCTATCCTTTACCATATCGATTACAACGCTATCTGGAACTAATCTTCCTGAATCAATGAAACTCTTAGCTTCTTTACCGATTGGGGTATCACCTTTAATATTAGCTCTAAATAAATCTCCTGTCGAGATATGGACAACTGGACTAAAGTTTTTTATTTTCCCTGCTAAAGTCCCTTTACCTGCACCTGGTGCTCCGAAAAGTACGAAATTTGGCATTTTTTTATTCATTCCTTAAATTTTAATTTGTTTTACTTAAAAAAAATCAACTATAGGATCAATTAATAATTGATTTAAATTAATTTTTATTAGTGTCGATAAGTAATCAAATTTTCGCCAAACATTGTAATAAAAAATCCCTTGAATCAGGAGAATTTGTTGAATGTGATATTGATTTAGTAATGGTTCATGAGCAGCTAGGTGGTAGAATTTCTCCAGAATTTCGTAAATTGGGCTTAAAAAATCTTTGGGATCCTTCAAAAGTATTCTATATTCTTGATCATTGGGTTCCTCCACCAGATATTAAAGCTGCAAAAATGCATCAAATAGCAAATAAATTCGCCAAAGATTATAATATTAAATGGAATATGGGACAAAACCAAGGAATTTGCCATCAAGTTTTACCAGAAAAGGGCTTTTCACGTCCAGGTATGTTAATAGTTGGGTCTGATTCTCATACAACTACATATGGTGCATTTAATTGTATCGGAACTGGGATTGGGGCAACTGACGTGTCAATCATCTTTTCTTTGGGAAAATTGTGGTTTAAAATACCTGAGGTCCAAAGAATTGAATTTGAAGGAAAATTGGGTTCAAAGGTTATGGGAAAAGATGTTGTCCTTCAATTATTAAAAGATTTTCGAACAGATGGTGCAATTTATGAAGCTTTCGAATTTGGAGGTTCTGGTTTGAGAAATCTTTCAATTGCTGCCCGTATGACAATTGCTAATATGAGTGTTGAAATGGGGGCTAAATGCGGTGTTTTCGAGGCTGATAAAATTCTAGAGAATTGGCTAAAAGTACATCCTTCACCTGAAAGTCAAATCAATACTAAATTCAATAAACTAATTTCTCCAACTAAAGATGCTAAATATAAAAAAATATCCAATTATAATCTAAATGAAATCCCTCCTTTAGTTGCAAAACCTTTTAGTCCAGATAATGTTGTGCCAGTAGAAGAATTAGGGACAATTGAAATTGATGAAGCCTTTCTGGGATCTTGTACTAATGGAAGAATGGAAGATTTACGAATTGCAGCGAAAATTATTAAGGGTAAAAAAGTACCAGCAAACGTTAAATTTATTATAATTCCCGCATCTCGGGAGATTTACCTTCAAGCATTAAATGAAGGATTAATTGAAATTTTCATACAAGCGGGTGGTGTTGTTGAGTATCCTTCTTGTGGTCCTTGTATTGGAGGTCATCTTGGAGTCCTAGGTCCTGAAGAAATCTGTATTAGTTCATCAAACCGCAATTTTATGGGTCGAATGGGAGATCCAACATCTAAATCCTATTTAGCATCTCCAGCCGTTGTAGCAGCATCTGCATTGAAAGGTTATATCACAATTCCTGTAAAAGATATATGGGAGTAGTTTTTGAATGAGAGAAGAGAAAAGTAAATTGAAAGGTAGAATATGGATTGTTGGGGATTCAATCAATACAGATTTAATTGTTCCCAGTAGAGTGCTCACTGAGCAAAATCCAGATAAAATGCTGGAAGCAACATTGGAATTGGTAATCCCAGATTTTTATAAAAAAGTTCAAAAAGGGGATTTTATTATTGCAGGGAAAAATTTCGGTTGTGGTTCTAGTAGAGAAGAAGCAGTTTACGTTTTAAAGCAATTAGGGGTAAGAGGGATCATTGCTTTTTCATTTGCACGAATTTTTTTTAGGAATTGTATTAATTTGGGTCTTCTTCCTATAGTAATAAAAGAAGAAGATGATTCACAAAATTTTGCTCCCTCAGATTTAGGAAATGAAGGTGATTTAATTTCAATCGATCTTACAAAAAGCACTATATTAAGCCTTAATTCTAACAAAAAATTTACTTTTCATCCACTTTCCCCCTTTTTACAAAGCTATTTAGATAAAAATGGTGCGTTATCTTATATTAAAGAGCAGTTAAAGCAATAGAGTATTTTTTCATAATTTAAAAACCTTATACCTTTAAAATTTAATGAGAGCCTTTTTTTGGAATTTGTTTTTATACGGAGTATGATGAATCAAATTAATAAAAATGAATTAGAAGATTCCAATTCTAATGTAATTAAGGAGGATCGTGTATTAGATCTTCGAGGGTACCAATGTCCAATGACTTTTGTATACACTAAAGTTGCTTTAGAGGAAATGGAATCGGATTTAATATTAAAGGTAATTTTAGATTTTCGTTCCGCCTTCACCAATGTTCCTAAATCCATCATGAAACAGGAATTGGGTGAAATTTTATCGGAATTTGAAAAAGATAACGAAAAAACAATTTGGATTAAAAAAATCTAATCATTTCTTAACACAATGAATCCTATCTTATTTCGCATTCATTAATATCATCTGTGTAGTTATTCTTTAAGTAAAAGGGCTCGTCCTTGTCTGTATTTGAACACGCTGGGCAATTTGGATTTTTTTTTATGTCTACAAATTCAAATGTATTTTCCATCAAGTTGAAGAAAAATATCCCATTTGTAAACTTTAAAGGTAAGCCTAAAATCGATTTTATTGCTTCATTTGCTTGCAAAGTACCTGCTAAAACGGGGACAGTTCCCATTACACCTAAAGCAGAACACGTATTATTAGAGTCTTCACCTGTATATTTTGAAAAAATACATCGATAACAAGTTGTTTCTCCTGGAATTACAGAAAGAATTTGTCCATAAAACTGAACAACGCCTGCAATACTAAAGGGAATTTTATAATGAGTACAAGCATCATTGATAAGAAATTTAGTTCCAAAGTTATCACTAGCTTCGATAACAAAATCACAATCTTCAAGTAATCTTATAATATTTGATTTATTTGCAAATTCTTGGATAATCTCTACGGATACATCGGGATTCATCAATTCTATCTTTTCTTTTAGGCTTTCCACTTTCGGTTTGCCGATATCATTTGTATAATGCATGATTTGGCGAGATAAATTTGAAATTTCCACATTATCCCCATCAACGATCCTTATATTTCCCACACCACTAGCACTTAATATTTGAACTGCGGGACATCCTAATCCTCCTGCACCTATTACTAATACTCTTGCATTTAGTAATGTATTCATTCCTTTGGCGCCAATTTCTTTAAGAATTATTTGACGGGAATATCTCCTGATTTGATTAGGAGATAAATTAAATTTATTCGATTTTTCCGACTTTTTCAATTCAAACCGATTAAAATTAGATTTTCTACATTTTTTTAATTTTTGATTATCGGTTATAATTATTGGTTATAATCCGAGTTTAGTTTACATTTTTTATTTTTTATTTTTTTATTTTTATTTCTTAATGTATAAATAAGCGGGAAATTGTTTATCCGTTTTAATCTTAAATGATCTTTTCCAATATTTCTTAAATTTCTTAAGATCCCATCTAATATTGATAACTATTCCCCCAGATTTAACCATTTTAAAAATGTGAGAGCAATATGCATAATTGGAAGGTAAAAAAAAGCAAAAAACTATATCCATATCCGAAATATCGTAATTAAACAGATCGACTTCCTTTATCTTGCATAGATCAGAAAGAGTTTTTCTTTTAATTTCACTCTTTGCAGTTTTTATTAAATTCTCATTAATTTCTAAACCTAGCGATTCTATTTCATAAAATTCTGAAGCGTAAATAATGACTCTGCCATCACCGGCACCTAAATCAACTAATCTCTGACCTTTCTTTATTAGGTTTTTCTCATTTAGAAATTTAAATATCATTTTAATTACTTTAATTGGAGTCCCTAAATATGGTAAATCTTCTTGTGTCTTAATTTTCCATGATTCTTTCTTCCAATATTCACTCATTCATTCATTTATTATCATCATTTATTAATAAATTTGAGCCAAAATCTCTTCTTCTAATATTTTTGCACGTTTAATTTGTTCTTTTAAAAACTCATTTAATCCAAATTTTCCTATCCATCTTTGAAAACGCTTTTCTATTGTAACCTTACGAGAACCTGAATGGAGTTTGTCTGAAAAACAAACTAATTTCTCTTCGATAGTTTCAGGTATATAATTTCTCTTGGGAAGATCAAAATATTCTGCTTCTTCCATGGTCAATCCTGCCAAAAGGTGTCGTTCAACAATCCTTGCTAGTTTTTCTGAGGATTCAAACCCTAATTTACGGATAATATCTCCTCCAACTGGTCCGTGTGCCATTGTATGTATAAAACAACGTCCAATATCATGCATCAATGCGCCAATTTTAACTAATTCAACATCTACTTCTACTTTCGTTATATTATGTGCTAAATTCCGTGCTTTACGCATTACTGCTAGTTCATGGTTAATAATATTTTTAGGTAAGCCAAGATTTTTCATTATTTCAATTGCTTCTTCCTTTGTAGGTAATGATTTTGAAAAATCTATGGATGATTGTGCTTTGAAATCTTTAATTTTTTCATTTATACTAGATTTTTGTAAATCAGTCAAAGATTTTCTCATTATCAGCAAATCTATTTAATATTAAAATAAAATAATTCTGAAAAAATTAATACTTCTGTTTCTATTATCCTAATAACGTCATCATCTATTCGTGCTTTTAGAAATCATTAATTCTGCAATCTGTTCAAACGATTCTACAACGTTGATTCCTGTTTTTGAAGAAACTGGTAAATAATTATTCATAGATTCCTCGGAAATGAAACTTTCGATATCATCTTTTGCAACAGCAAATGGATGCCCCGCTTCAATTAGGTCTTGTTTTGATGAAAGTAAAATAATTGGAATATTCTTTGTGTTCTGGCGCACTATTTGTATCCATTCGTCAAGTTCTATAAAAGTAGATGGGCGCAAAGGATCAAACATCATGATGCACCCTGAAGCTCCAAGACAAAAGTTCGGAAGCATAATACGAAACCGTTCTTCACCCCCAAAATCCCAAATTTGCAGAACTGTTTTACCTTTCGATGTTTCGCAGTTCGTGACGCTAAAGTCGACCCCAATAGTCATCTTTGTGCCGCCAGAAAAAAGACCTGTAGTATATCTACGTAATAGAGTAGTTTTTCCCGATCCACCCGATCCAGCAATTATTAGTTTAAATAGGAATTTGTCTGTCAAAATATTTCACTTTATATTTGTATAATAGTATTCTTTCTATTTTTAAATTTCTTTCACTTGTAAAGTGTTTAAGATATTAAAAAATAGAATTTTTGAACTTAATAAATTTCCTATCGTTCAAAATTCACATAATAATGATGTCTAAAATGTATTTTTTTAAGCAATTTGAAGGCACTGTTCAAATAGAGATAAAACTTCCAAATTAAATTCTTAAATATTAAATCTACTCCGGACTATTTAAGATCGCCTATTTTTTCCCCATTGTTTCTATTAAGTACAAATAATAGCGCCGCGATGTGGATAGCTTCGC
>JAUWMK010000078.1 GCA_030613185.1 Promethearchaeum sp. | reverse complement strand
AAAGAAGAAAAAAAGAATATCACATAAATCATTGAAAGATAAAATTAGGAATAAAACATTAACGAGGGATGAGTTATAGTTCCAAATTTACCAAATAATTTTCTATATTTTTGTCGATTTAGATGAACTTGTCAGACCATGGTTTTTTTTGTTTTGTTTTTTTTGTTTTTTTTGATAATATTACTTTTTATGCGATGTTTTGGTATTGGATCAGGATTTGAAACGCAAAGCTTTCCATTCATAGCTGAAAATGGTACGCTCGGGAATTTTAAAACATCCTTATCATTGATCTTATTTATTAAAACTAACCCATTTTTATTTAAGTTTTCGATAGTATTCTCTTCGAACTCCTCCTGTAAGCCAAATTCCTTTACGCCTTTCTCAATTAAATAGAATTTTGGCATGGTATTTGGGAAAATAGCAATTAACTCTGTTATCAATTTTCCTAATATATGATATTTATTCTGAGATTCTGGTGTTGAAGAGTAGGATTTTAGTTTATTAATTCTTTGCTCAACCTCACGAGGGGTTTTCATAGATCGAACGAGCTGGGATGCTTCCTTAATAGTTAATGCCTTTGCAAATACCTTCATTTTTGCACAATTAATATGTGTCCTACATTTTGGGCATCGCCTTGTTTTTTGCCCATCTGTTATATATTGAGGTGTACTACATTTAGAGCACTTAATAATCTTATAAATTGTTTTTTCTCACTTCCAAGTAAAAGAAAGTTTTAAAAATAAAAAAAATTTATGAAAAGGATTTTTTTATGTACTTCGATAAAACTTGCTTAAGATTTTCAATTGTATAAGGTTTTGATAAAACGTCAACAAAACCATAATCTTGATAATTTGAAAGAATAGGATCATTGGAATATCCACTTGAGACAATTACTTTAACTTTGGGATCTATTTTTAATAAGGATTTAATTGTTTCCTTTCCACCCAAACCTCCTGGAATTGTTAAATCCATAATAATCAAAGAATATGGATTTTTAGATGATAATAATTTCTTATATTTTTCGATGGTTTCCACACCACCATAAGCAGAATCCATCGGAATATCTAATTTTTTAAAAACTCTTCTAAGGAATTTATGAATATCATCATTATCATCCATTAAAAGGACAGAGCAATATTCATCCATACATATATCATGAGATATTTGAGGTTTTTCTACAATTTCCTTTTCAAGAGGTAAATAAATGTAAAAAATTGATCCCACACCTTCTTTAGAAGAGAATTTTATATGTCCTCCATGATTTTGCACAATAGATAATGAAACAGGGAGTCCTAATCCCCTACCTTCCATCTTAGTTGAATAAAATAAATCAAAAATTTGCTCGTTATTTGTTTCTGAAATCCCAATTCCACTGTCTTCAATTATTATTCTTAGATATTTTCCTGAGGATAAAGGAATAGAACCCAGATCGTCAATTTCGACAGTTGTTAAAGATATTTTAATGAGTCCTCCTTTTACCATAGATTCTTTAGCATTAATTAAAAGGGCAGATAACATTTGTTGAATTTGATCTTTGTCGATATTAATTAATGGTATGACATTTTCGACCGAACATTGATACCTGATGGCTGATGTTCTCAACGATTTTTTTGCTGATTCATCAACAATATTCAAAATATCCTCGGGTTTTTTTATGGGTTTTCCCCCTTTTGAAAAAGTTAAGAATTTTTTTACTAGCTTTTCAGCTTTTAGTGTTGAGTCTTTCAAATCCGATAAAATTTCCCATTGTTCATCAATTAAATTCTTACTCATCTCGAGAAGTTGAATATTACCCAGAATACCGACCAACGAATTGTTAAAATCATGGGCAAGCCCACCAGCAAGTAAACCGATTGATTGAAATTTTTGCATGCGATTTCGTTCTTCTTCGATTCTTTTTTCGTTTTGTTTATGTTTAGTAATATCAATAAGAATAATGATTGCTCCATCGAACGATCCATCTTTAGCGCGTACAGGTTTACCTGAATTTAAAGTATATAGTATTGAACCGTCTTTTTTTTTCCAACCTCTTTCAAAAGGAAGGTTTTGCTTATCTTTACGTATTTGGTTTTTTTGTTGGTGGATGAAATCTTTATATTCATCAAGAAGAAAATCAATCGGGCTAAGTCCAATGAGATTTTTTTCATTATAACCAATTAAATCACAGAATTTCGAGTTAACATAGACAATTTTAAAATTTTTATCTATTTTAATGATCCCAATATTGGGATTAGTAGAAATTGAGTGACAAATTTGGTTTTCTATATCCATTCAGTTTCAACTATATTTCATTTTCTTAATCCTAAATTACTTCTCATCACAAATTTTATTCTTATTTATTATATCGAGCAAGAAAAAATTTTAGAACGATATTTCATTTCATAATCCATAGATGGATATTAAAAAAATTACCACCAATAGAGTGTTATCCTTGATTCTTTTAGCATTGGTGGTTATATCTTCTCTAGTTTTAATTAATCTTCTAAACTCAAATCGAAACTTTGATAATGACCGCTTAACTTCAAAAAGATTTTCTGGCTCATTAACATTTGACAACCCAGAAGTTCCATCAGTAATTTCAATGAATATTTATTTTGATGGTTTTGGATTTATCAATGGAACAATGAATTTTTCAAACGATACTCTTTCTTATGAAGGAGATTATTTTCTTATTGGCAATCAAATTCAATTTTCTTTTATAACTGAAGAAATTACAAATGAATTTATATTTCTGGGAAATTTACTAACTGAGGATTCAACAATATCTGGAGATGTTCAGCTAAGAAATTCAGCTAACGATCTCTATAATGGGACTTTTTATCTTTCGTTAATATAAATTATATGTGAGTAGAAAAATGACGGATAACACGATTCATCCAATTGAAAATCGGTATAAAACAAAGGAAATGGCTAAAATTTTTACACAAGGTGCCAAACTTTTTAGATGGCTCCGTGTCGAATCCGCATTAGCACAAACCCATGCATCTTTGGACAGAATACCAAAAAAAGAAGCAGAAGAAATAGAGCGTAAAGCAAATCTTGATTTTGTTAAATTAGAGCGAGTAATAGAAATTGAAGATGAGATCCACCATGATCTCATGGCTATGGTTAGAGCCCTAAGTGAAAAATGTGATGGAGATGCGGGAAAATATGTACACCTCGGAGCTACTTCTTATGATATAGAAGATACAGCCACTGCAATCCAAATGATTAATGCATTAGAAGTATTAACTAAAAGCATTTACCGAGTATTACAAATTTTAATTAAACAAGCAGATAAAAATAAAAAATTAATTTGTGTTGGAAGAACTCATGGACAACAAGCATTACCTACTACCTACGGAATGAGATTTGGTGTATGGGCTTCTGAAATTGCACGACATCTTGAGAGAATAAAACAAATCCGACCTAGAATTGCAGTTGGTAAAATGTCTGGTGCAGTAGGAACAATGGCATCTTTTGGAAATGATGGACCCAAAATTCAAAATAAAGTTATGGAAATATTGGCACACGAATTTAACATTCCTTTAACACCAGCAACAATTGCAAATCAAGTCATTCAACGTGATAGACATGCGGAAGTTTTAAATTTAACCGCTTTGATCGGGGGAACTATAGATAAAATTGCACGTGAAATGAGAATTCTACAAAGAACAGAAATAGGAGAGATGTTTGAAGCTTTTGGAAAAAAGCAAGTGGGTAGTTCTACTATGCCCCATAAGAGAAATCCTCACAAAGCTGAACGCCTCTGCTCTATTGCAAGAGTGTTAAAATCAAATATAATTATTGGAATAGATAATATTGGTCTTGAAGATGAAAGAGATTTAACCAATTCTGCTAATGAAAGAATTATTTTTGCTGAAAATTTCATCCTTCTAGATTATATGCTTCATCAATTAGCCCAAATTCTTGAAGGCGAAGAGTTTAATCTCCAAGCAATTCAGCGTAATCTGGATTTTACTCATGGTGCGTTTTTAGCTGAAAGAATTATGGTTGACATGGTAAATAAGGGAATTGGAAGACAAGAAGGGCATGAAATCCTTAGAAAAGCAGCGATAAAAGCTCGTGAATTGAATTTACCAATGAAAGAAATTTTAATAAAAGATAATATGATTAAAGATAAATTTACTGAAGATGAGATAGATGATTTACTTAAACCCGAGAATTATATAGGAACTGCAGTTAGTCAAGTTGAAAATTTAATTAAAATTCTAAAAAAAAAATATAAAATAGAACTTTAAGAACTATCTGATAAAGATGTCCCAAAAAAAAATCCCCACATATGAAGATCTTGGCGTATCTTCACAAAAAGAAGATGTACATTCTGCTTTAAAAAATGTAGATAAAGGTTTATATCCTTCAGCATTTTGCAAGATAATTGAAGATATTGCTCTTGATAAAAATTATTGTTCAATTCTTCATGCAGATGGGGCAGGGACAAAATCCACTTTAGCATATATGATGTATCGTGAAACAAATGAAGTATCATATTTCAAAGGTATAGTTCAAGATAGCGTAATAATGAATCTCGATGATATTATATGCGTTGGAAAACCTACTTCGATACTGCTATCAAACACGATTGGACGCAATAAAAAAATAATTTCAGGAGAAATTATTGCAAAAATAATTCAATCATATGAGAAATATATTGAAGAATTAAGGGAACAAGGAATACCCATCTATACTGGTGGAGGAGAAACTGCCGATGTTGGAGATCTTGTTCGTACTTTAATTGTTGACAGCACATTAATCACACGAATGAAGAGAGAAGATGTTATTAACCCTCAAACAATTCGTGAAGGAGATGTTATTGTCGGATTGAGCAGTTTTGGAAAAGCTAAATATGAAAATACCGAATATAACAGTGGAATTGGAAGCAATGGATTAACTTTAGCCCGTCATGGCTTATTGAAACATAAATATTATGATAAATACCCAGAATGTTTCGCTCCTGAAATTGATAAGGAATTGGTATTCTTCGGAAAATATGATTTAATGGATAAAGTTCCAGACACACCACTTTCAGTTGGTGAAGCAATATTAAGTCCTACAAGAACTTATGCACCGATTTTAATGGAGATTTTCAAGGAAGATTATAGCCAAATTCACGCAATATTTCACAATACGGGTGGTGGGCAGACAAAATGTTTAAAATTTAGTCATGATATCCACTACATTAAGGATAATTTATTTCCAATTCCACCTTTGTTTTCCATGATTCAAGAATCATCTAAAACACCTTGGGAGGAAATGTATCGAGTATTTAATATGGGAAATTTATTAGAAATTGTCTGCTCAAAAGAATATGCAAAAAATATTATTATTCCTATTGCGAGTAAATATTCTGTAGATGCACGAATAATTGGATATCTCGAGAAATCATCAAAAGGTGATGTCAATCAACTGACAATAACATCACCACAAGGCAAATTTAAATATTAACCGATTTAATTTAGTAAAGGGATTAAAATCATGGATGAAATTATTGAAAAAAGGCTCCATTTTGCTCTCTCCATCATATTTTTAGCTGTTATTAATTTTATTCTTCGTTTAATTTTTGATGTAATAATTGAAAATTTTGCATTTGCCGAACCTGCGAAAATTATCATGTCTTATTTTGCTTATGTATTGATAATTATATCTGCAGCCATGATTGTTGTTCATCTCATGAACAAAACATTTATTAAATTGCAAGAAGACGAATCAACAGAAGAAAAACAATCACTTATTCTTAAAGAAAAGGCTGAACCTGGCATAAATTTATTGTTTCAAGGTTTCACATTTAAAAACTTTGGTTCTCAATTAAAAACTGCCTTGATTTTTATCTGTATCATTTATATTCCATTAGATTTCTTCAGCTATATCATTCCTTTAATATTTAAATTAAATGTTCTGGAATACCAAGTAGAAACACTCACATCATCTTTTTGGGGAAATTATCTATTGTATGATTTCAATCTGATGATTATTATGACAATCATAATCCATTTCTTTGTTGCTTTAAAGGAGGAGTTTGTATTTAGAGGCTTTTACATAAACGTAGGAGAGAAAAAATTAAATAAATGCTCGATTTTTATCTATAGCGCGTTTTTATTCGGTTTAGCCCACTTTTCTTATATTTTTGCCACTACGGGGAGCAGTAGTTCAATTTTTTATCCTTTTTGGTGGTTCTTTAATGCATTAATAATCGGAATTATATCAGCCTATTTTTACATAACAAAGAAACAACTCTGGCCGTTAATCATTGCTCATTGGGTAAATAATGTCATTTCTGCAATTGTTCTAAGGAAGAATTTAGATGGGGCTTCTTATTGGCAAGAGAGCTTTTTAACAATATATGTTCCCATCTTTGCTTTGGGAATTGTGCTATTCGTTATTTACAGGAAATCATTGATAAAGCACACTAAACAAATATTTCAATTCTTTAAAGATTACATAACTGAAACACCTAAGAAAGTATATTTCGTAATAGATTTTGTAATAATTATAATTCTATGGTTAGTGAGTATTTTTTAGGAATAATAAGATACCTTATTATGAAAAATTGATTTGGGTTAAAATAATGAATATCGGCATCCTATCTGATTCACATATTACTGCAACTCAATTAAAATCAGAGGGTTATCCAAAATTGCTCAAAACTTTAAAAAACATTTTTAAAGATGTTAATCACATTATTCATGCAGGAGATATCTGTGTTGATCAATTTATAGACGATTTAGCAAATGAAACGGGAAAACCAGTGAGTGCAGTTGCAGGAAATATGGACCATAATTCGAGATGGCCTAAAAAATTAAAACTGGAATTTGAAGGAATAAAAATTGGAATCACACACAATCTTAATGATTTTGCCGATTTGTTTCCTGGAAAATCCATTAGAGTTTTTATTTATGGCCACACTCATTTACCTTCAATTAAAGATAGCCCTCAAGGTGTATTGATGATAAACCCTGGATCCTTATTGAAACCTAAAGCAAAAAAATATTTTCAAGGTTTTTCTGAAGAACAAATAGCGCGACCATCAGTGGTTTTTCTCAATTTAGAAAATGGGATAGTTTCAGCGTTCATAAAAAAGCTCTAGATATTCATAAAAAAATTTTAATTGCTGATCTAACTATAACATTATATTCATGAGCATTCATACATTAAAAGAAATTCTTAAAGGGCTGGTTGAAAATGGATTTATCTCAGCGGTTTTTGCAAAAAGTGATGGTCTTCCTCTGGCAGGCATAAACGATAAATCTCTTGCGCCAATAATTGCAATGTTTTCTGAAGTAGCCTCAGATGCAAAGGAACAACTGTCTTTGGCCTTAGAAATGCATGAAATCAAGATAAAATATGGAGACGCCACTATTATATTGAGAAACATTATAATAGAAAACTCAAAATCCGAAAAAGAGAGTTTTTTAATAGCTGCGGTGGCCCCCCCTGAGGAAGATATTGAAACATTGAAATACCAAGCAAAATTGCTTGATTGGGCAATTGAAAATGCCCTGCCGGTTTTAAAAGACCTCTCAACGCTATAAAAAAAAAATTTATCATCTTAAATTTTTCAGCAATTCTTCAGCCATATTTTCAAAAATATTGTTAATATTTGATATATTATCCGTCAATTCCGCTTTCGCCGAGCTGAAATATATTTTACATTTTATTTCTTCTTCCAATTTTTGAATTTCTTCATGATTAATAACAGATTCCAAATCATTTTTATTTCCAATTATCATAATTTGAGATTTCGGACAACATTTTCGAGCGAAATTCAGCCACGCGGGTATTGATTTAAAAGATTCCCCATTAGAAACATCAAAAACAACCATGATAGCTGCAGATCCTTCGCAATATAATGTAGATATCTCTTGAAATGATTTTTGACCACCTAAATCCCATACAGTCACTGTTAAACTTTCATTTGATTTAAGAGATGGAAGATTAGAATTTGTATATACTTTATCAATGAAATCTGCCCCTAAAGTAGTAATATATTGACTAGCAAATGTGTTATTGAGATATCTCAAGACTATAGAAGTTTTTCCGACATTTTCATCACCTATTATACTCATTTTGCATTTGTAATCCATAAAATTTACCTTTTCCTTTATTTTGACTTATATTTATATTTACTGATTTCAATATTTAAATTCACTTTTTTTTACATACTAATCTTCAATAGCGCTCCCATTTTTTTTCGTAAAGACTACTTTCTTACATAATTGATAGAAAACCCAGATACAGAGATTCTGGAAACCCAAAAGCTGGTCTTGACTTGCTTTTTCCATAAGAATTCCGAATTCGTATAATGGCTTTGGAATTGTTCCACTCAAGAATGTTTGCATAAATTCGGATTCAGTTAGAATTAGGCCAAAAGGTAGCACGCTAGTTGGTTTCCAGCGATAAATTTCAATATTAGCATGAAATAACCTATTTATAATTGATTTTTGATCATCTTTTTCTGGAAATATTTTTAATGCGATTTTTACATTTAAACTAGGATTAGATCGCCGTTTTTCCAATAATACACCTTCCAGAATTTCTAATTCATTAATTGAACTTATAGAATAATCTAAGGTGAGGAAGATAAAGCAAAATTCTTTTGCGCCATTGACAATCTCATAAAATTTCTTATTTATTTTATGGTTTCCCAGGATACTCCAAACAGAATTTTTTTCGATCGATTCAGTTTTAATTTGAGCGAGTTGATTTTCTAATGAAGTTGCTAGTTTTATCTGATTGTTCAAATTTCTTCGGATTGTGCCAAAAACTACATCCGGAGGGAACGCTCGATAGCGAGGGGCTCTTTGCACGGGTTCTTCTTCAACGATCCCTCTTTTTACTAATCTTTTTAACGAATCATATACTCTGGCTCTATCCACTTTACTTTTCTCTGAAATTTCTGCCGGGTTTGATAACCCTATTTTTAAGAGTGTTACGTAAATTTTTGAATCATTTATCGTAAAAGAACCGATGTTTTGTAATTTTTTGTAGATTTCTTCTACATTAACATCATAACCAAGAACATCTTCTGAATTATTAAATAACATTGTATTTTCAATTTTTTTTTCTTCAGAATTCAATTAATTTACCTTTTTTTATGATTTTTTGATCTCATTTAGTTAAGCCCGTGTTATAATATTTATTAATCGTTTTTTCCGTAGCTTAAGGATGATTTTTTCAATTTCAGTTTGTTTGATTTTTTCAATTTCTGCAACATTTTCAATCGAATTATTCCCATCGCATAATTTTAAGATATTGAACTCTTCTTGAGAGACCATTCCCAGTTGAAGAACCATCATAGAAATCTCCTTGATAACGATAGGAATTCGGGAGCCTTTCTTCATTTCATCGGATGACATTTCAGTTCCAAAAAAGGAACGAACACCACGAACTTCATGATTATTATCAATATATATTAAACTCGTATGGGGATTATTGCTATGATCCTCAGGATCTTCGGAATCATATAAAGGATTCGTATGATAATACGAATGCATATAGAGCCCAGTATCTAATTTTTCTTCAATTGTATTCCTATCAATTGAAACAGACAGAATCTCTTGACATATTTCACACCAGAAAAATGCGTAAATTTCTTTAAAGTATTTCTTTGTTATGTTGAAATTTTTCATAATTTGGTTCTTATCAAGGTTCTCAAGGTTATTTGATGACAATAAAATTCACTTTTTTTAATTTGATTTTCTCCAATTAACTATTAACACAACTGATAAAAAAAAGTTTACAAATTTGAGTTTAGAAAATTTATGCATTGATTAATATTTTGTCGGATAAAATCGCGTTAAGTTTATAAGGATAAAATTATCTTTATATATTCGGAGAAGATGGACTGATCCGTGAGGAGGAAATTCATTGCAGTGGGGCCTGCGTGATAATTACTTCCTCCTCTATTTTCTTTTCTTATTTTAAAATGATTTTTTATTTTCTTATGAATTAATTTTGGAATTTAAGTGATTTTTAATTATCCAAGATTCCCAAAATCGAAAAATAGAAAGTAATGGATCTTTCATCTTTTGCTTTGGGTATATAAGATCTAAAGATAGTAAATAATCGATAAGATCCCCATTTTTTTCCTTTTCATTATAGTCTTGAATTGCATTCATAATTTTTTTTTGATTTTGCATTATTTTTCTGCGCATATAATCAAAAGGCTCACTATTTTTTTTTCTTACAACATAGGAATGGCTCGATGTGAGTATCTTAGCTGATTCAAGAAAAATTTTCTCAGCAGTATCTATATTTTCTTTATATAATTCAAGAGAACATTCTTCAAATCCATACCACGGGCCAAATTGATCATCCCCTGGTTTTTGTAGATCAAATCCAAGACAGCTAATATGAAATAGTTTTTCTATGGGGAAAAAGAAACCAACATGACCTAGTGAATGTCCTTCAAGCGGAAATGTTTGAATTTCAAGATTATCAAAGGTTAAAATATCTCCTGGTCGAAAAACATTAGGTTCTCGTTTACAAGGCACATAATGATTTAAAGAACCCAAAATTTCAGCAATAGGCTTATTTAATTCTTTTAAAAACCCGAAATCCTCTAAAAAAGCATCAAAACTGACTAAATTATTTTGATGAGGAGAAGGAGAGTGAATAAAAGCATCTAATTTTTCCCATTTAGATACATGAGAGATATGATCCATATGTCCGTGGGAACAAATGTAATCAAGTCTTGAATATTGGTTTAATTTAAAATGATTATATATTTTTGGGATATATTCTGGTTCAATGTTTAGATCAATTATGACAGGATTCAAATTCCTCTTATTTCGAGGCATTATTAGTATCCCATCACAACGCGTAAAATAAGCAGATGCTTTAATTTGATGAATGAAATATATATCTGGTATAATTTCTTCAATATTTAAATTATCCAAACTAAATTTTTTCATTTGATCCAAGATCTCCCTAATTATTATCTAAATCTCAATTTTCTAATTAAGATTTTTCATTTTAATTCCAAATCAATGTGATAAAGATAAAAAAAAATCGCTAAGATTTGGTCTCTAAAAATTTCATTAACCCAATCTCATTTGATCTGATTAAGTTAATAAAAAATAATGTGAAAAAAAAATGATACTCGATTACGCATGGAATACGCTTGAAAACTGGATTATGAATGGAGGATTGGAAGCAAGAATTATTGGATTAATTTTAGCTGTAATTATTTCGATTCTGGCAATTTGGTTTACTTTTGAAATATTAAAATTAACATTCTTATTAGTTATTGAAATCTTGAAAGCAACCTTCATGGGACTCTCAATATTGTTCTATACTCTTATTGTAACATTCTTGACGGCGCCCCTTGGATTGATTTCAAAGGGAGAAGATCTATCAACAATTATCGAAAATTATTTCTCAAATTTGAAACAAATTGTTCATATTTTCTATCCAAAATTGTTCAAAGAAGAGAATAATAAAAAACTCTTTCAAACTCCAACTCAACCTAGGCCTCAACCACAAAAATATGTTGTTAGAAGACCCAAAGAAATGAGAACTATTCGCACAAAACAACCTGGATATGCATCAAGATCTGAAGAATTAAATTCAAAAACAATGATAATTTCGCATAGAAATAATAGTCCAAAGTTTTTCTGCACTGATTGTGGAGAAGAATTCACACCAAAAATGAAGACCATGTTGACAGAGAATGCACATACATTTTGTGAACATTGTGGTAGAAGATTTAACCAGGAACATAATCTACCTATTTCTGCTTAATATATTTTCTTCTCTTTTCTTTTTTTTTCTTAGTTTCAAATTTTAGAAAATCTCATATTGAGTCATATTTTTCTATCCATAATTCATGAAAAAACTTGGAATTATCAATAATTTTGATAAAGAAATCGAGAAATTTATCGGGAGGTTTAATGATTCCTTTAAGAATTGTGAAAATCATTTAATATTGGAATATATTCATTATTCACAATTAGAAAAACCTGAAATTATCGATTCTATAAAAAAAATGGACGGTTTACTTTTAACCGGTTCCTATCATATGTTATCTGAGAAAAAAACCATTGAGAAATATCAAACAGAAATGAAAATCATTAGAGAATATGAGAAGCCAATCTTGGGTATTTGTTATGGTATACAATTAATCGCATGTGCATATGGATTCGAGATCATAGGAATTAATAATCCAGATATAAATATTGAAAATGAAAAATCTTTAATTTTAAATATCAATCCAAAATTTGAATTATTTCCGAATGATCAAATCCATGTGTATGAAAGCCACCTAGAAGAAATCAAATTCGTTCCAAGATTTACAGATATTTTCAATATATATGCTTCCAGCCCATCTTGTAAAATTCAGATCATTAAGCATAAATCTCGGCAAATTTTTGGAATCCAATTTCATCCAGAATACCCCGATGATCCTTTAACGTTTAAAGATGGAACTATTTTGCTGGAAAATTTTGTTTCATTATTATAAATAATATTATTTTTAGTGGGGAGATAGAAAGGAGTATGAAAATCGATAATTCCCCTATTTTAAAATGAAAATTTTTATTTCAAGAGAAGAAAATGTTTTTAATTTAATCTCTATAATTTATATGTTAAAGGAATAATTGCTTTAAATTAATTTAAATTTCAAATTAGGACACATGCTAATTATTGGAGGTATTTTTACGGATAATATACAAAAATTTTCATTATGGTTTGAAGAATCAAAAAATGATTTTGAAATGGGCCAAATATTATTCTCCTCAAAGAAATATAATGGTGCAGTTTTTTATTATGTTCAATCCGCAGAAAAGGCAATAAAAGCCTTATTATTTTATTGTAACTTAACTCCTTGGGGGCATTCAATACTTAACTTATTTGAAGAATACGAAAATCTTAATTATAAAGTCGATTTATCTTTGAAAAAAATAGCACAAGATCTTTCAAGAAATTATATTACTTCACGCTATCCAGATTTTTCAATAAATGTTGCTCCAAAAGATGTTTATAATATAGAATCTGCTCAAGATATTCATAATAAAGCAAAATTAATAATTGATTTTGTTAATAACGAAATGGAGGCAAAAAAAGAATGAAATCTTTGGACAAATGGCAAACCCTTTTTCAAGCCATGATTGATCAGATAAAAAGTGAAATTAAATTGAATATGGTAATTTTATTTGGTTCCCATGGGCGAGAAGAAGCCACACGATATAGTGATTATGATATATTATTAGTAGGTGATTTTAAAGGAAGTTTTCTTGAGAGAAGTGATTGGGTCATAAAATTTGCCCCTCTTTTATCTTTAGATTTATTTTGCTATAAAACAGAAGAATTTGAAGAGATGTTTGAAAGTTATGCCCTTACAGCCATCGATGCCATCGGTGAAGGTGTTGTTCTCTACGGAAAAACATTCTATCAAAAATATAAAAGTCGATATGATTATTTCTTATCTAAGGGAATGAGGAAGTCAAATTGTGCTTTAATTCCACCCATAATTTAAGAAGTTAAATAATGTCAAGTATTAAATAAAACCAAAAAAAAAAGGATGAAAAGTTCTTTCAACATTTCAATAGGGTGTTAAAGCAGTATCACAATATTTACATGTTATAGTTTCGCCTTTCTTGAAAAATGATATACTGGTTTGTGAAATTGGACCATTACAGAAAGGACAACTCCCCAAAAGAATAGATGTATTAATATCATGGAATTTGTCCGAATCTTCAATAATATTATGGACTAGTAATTTATCACGAATTTCGCTTTCAAGTTCAGCAAGAAGCCCTGTAATAGGTTCTTGATCATCACCATTTACAGATATTTCAATTATTTGATGGTCTGAATCCAATAATAAATAGATTATCATTTTATCCTTCTTAACTTTGGTTACTCCATAGAAATATGCTTCACCCTTATTGTTATCAAGGGAAAATTCTTTTTGAACTAATTTGACATCATGTTTTCCAATAGAACCAAGAATTTTGTTAAAAATCAATTCAGATTTATTAGATTTAACAAGCGGGAAGATTTTATGATCTTCATATTTAAGCTCTAATTGTATCTTTTTTACACGCGCTATGTTTGCTTCTTCTCTTGTAAAGAAAATTGGACATGATATCGAAACTTTTTTCGGTGTCATTATAACTGCTTGAGGTTGATCTTTCGAATCAAAATATGTTAAAGTAGCATTAATCATACTTTCTAAACAATTAATAGGTTCCAAATAAAGAGATATAGCTATTTTTTCATTTCCACCAAGCCTTGCAATATGTATAGTATCACCTCTTCTTTTCAAATTTGGTTCATGGATGATCCACTTTAAAGAATCAGGTAAATCAAATCTTAGCGCTAAATTGGTTAGAACATTATCTGAACGATTCACAATACCAACTTTCAAGCGAATTTTCCCCCCGATATATTCATATTCTCTAATAATTTTCAGGTGTTTATTTTCAAATCTTTCTTGTTCTAAAGTGCGGTTTATATTCATTGCGATCTGTTTTGTTTCAGCACCATTTATCTCATATCTATTGGTTGATGTTTTCATGTAAGCCAATAAATATTGCATTTGATCCTGAGCCGATTTCAAAATTCTTTCTGATTTTGTTAATTTGTTTTCCAATATTTTCGATAATCCATCTAAATCAAGCAATTCTTCATGAGAGTCAAGAGATTGGCAATAAATCCATAAAGACTCGTTCATTTC
>JAUWMK010000201.1 GCA_030613185.1 Promethearchaeum sp. | reverse complement strand
AGCACTTCTCGATGGTATCGACAGGGTCAAGACTACAATGGGAGTGAAACAGCAATTCGGGAGTATTATAAAGAAAGAGGGGGAGAAAAAAGACATGAGGAGGAAGATTAATAAACTACGATTATCTTGTCGTCACATAATAATAATAATAAAAAATATAGAAAATGAAAAAATTGCTATTATTACATGCTTAAACGCGCTTCTTTCAGTTCCTTTTTCATTTTGGCCAATTTTTCACCAGTCAAAGGATAAAACAATAGCAAAATTATCACTACAAAATTTGCAATCATTCCCACAGGTGACATTAATATTTTTAAACCAGTTTTCAAATCTCCAAGATCTAAGCCTGCTCCTACTAAATATTGTTCCCATCCATATCCTGAAAGTACAAGCAATATAATAACAAAAGTTAGAATTGTTGAATATCTGTTAATCAGTCCATTTATTCCATAAAAAGAACCTGCCCTGTTTCTGCCGTGTTTCAGTTCGTCTTCATCAATTATATCAGCAATAATAGGATCCACGAAATAAATTCCACCAGATAAACCTATTCCCATGAAAACCATACAAACTAATGCGAGATATGGTTTATCATCCAGAAACCAGAAAGGAATCAGTGCAAATATCCATAGGGTTTGTGTTATAATAAAACCATTTCTCCATCCAATTTTTCTTCCAAGTTTCTCCAAAAAAGGAAACATAATTCCTGCTGTCAAAAATCCGACAAGCAGCATTAATGAAATTAAAAATGGTTGATCTTCAATACCTAAAACATGAATTGCATAAAGAGATATAACTGAAGTCAGAAGCTTAAAGACCATCCATTTGGTTAAATTGGCGAGGCAAAAAACAACAAATGTTTTGTTAGATAATGTATCCTTAAGCATCTCAAAGAATCCCGCTTTCTCTACCTCATAATCCTCTTCTGCTGATTCTTCTACCATACCAAATTTAAAGAATAAAAATCCAGTTATAATAGTTAACGCTCCCACAACAATTCCTGCTGTGATATACATGCTTGGTATCTTTGCCACAATCTCGGGAGGTGTTGTTTCAGTTGGTGCTAATGGATTGATAAAAATTGTTGGTAGAACGAATCCAATTAACAATCCAAATATGGTGAAAACTCCGCGCCACATATTCGCCCGACCTCGAGCAGCATCAGTTTTAAACATTTCTGAGAAAACTGCTAATTGATTCACCGAAAATATGGTATAAACTGAATCATATATGCTTATAATAACAATCATATAAATAAATAGTGTTTTTTGGGATCCATCTATAGGCGCTGTGAAAATAAAAATATTCAACAATCCATATGGAATAATGCTGACCAGGATCCAGAACCCTCGGCGACCGAATTTACTTTTAGTTTTATCAGTTATCACGCCTATAATTGGATCATTTATAGAGTCCCAAAATGCGAATATGATGAATGCCCAGGTTATATATACTAAATCGAGGTGTAGAACGGCGTAGTAATAAGTAAAAATTAAAAATTGGAACATTTGATGCGACATTTGATCTGTCATCGGACCTAATCCATATGCGATCATCGTCTTTCTTGGCACTTTTTCCGTGTATTTTTCTTGATCTATATTAACTTGCATTTGGCTTACAATTTTTTCTGTCATAAGGTAGCTTCCTTTTATGTTTAAATTCTTGATTTATCATCAACCTTAGGAATATTAGATAACATTTTCGTTTGTGATAGGACAATTCATTTTTTCATCGAGATCTACAATATCAAACAGTTAATAATAATTAGATTATTGATTTATATAAACATTCTTTTGATCAAAAATTTTGATCATATTTCTTAAGTTATTTTACATTTTACTCAATTATGATATCAGAATTGTCTTATACTTTTGAAATTATTGCAATAATTGCAGCTTTTTTTAGCATTTATAAAATTTAAAAAAAAAAATCTAAGTTGCTTTGTAGTAATTTAATGGCTGTAGGAACTGCATTTATTGGATTATACATATCGTTTATTTTTTTGTATGATATTATTCAAACTTTATTGTTTATTGAAATTTTCCTCAGGATGGGTATGATTTCTATTCTAACAGCAACATTATTTTTCTTTTATTCGATGAACTGTATGGTTTCTTCAAGTTCATGGTTTCAAGACAAGATAAAATGGGTTCCCTATATAATTGTAATAATTGGATATACAATTTATTTAATTTTGGCGCCATTAGTAGAAGTTATTAGTACTACCCCATTGAATATCAGCATTTCATTACTTCCACTTGCAATTATGGTAATCATGATGTTCCATTTTCTGGGTGCAAGTTTATCAAAATTGTTTAGATTCGGTATAAAGAAAACTGAAGGACTTAGCCAGAAAAAAATGAAAATTTTTGCAATTGGATTGATATTGAGTGTGATTAGCATTTTTATTAACGTCGCCAGTCAAATTTTAGCCGATTCAACCGCTGGAGAAATTTTAGATGTTATTTTCTTCTTCAGTCTTGCGTGCTCCGTAGTAGTTATTGCATTTGGTTTCCTTCTTGAACCAAAAAAAGAAAATAAGTAATGCTATTTTAAAATTCTTTTTTTTACAATTTTTTTTTCCAAAGATTTTTAATGCACAAATTTATACAATATTTTGATGGCCATGAACAATTCATTTTCAAGTGAGGAATCACGTCAACTTCATGAAGAGAAAGAACTTCGGCGCTACAACGATTCAAAAGGAATAACTAATTTAAAAATCTCTATGTTGTTTATGTTGATTGTGATGTTAGCGATTCATTTGTATGTTTTTAGTTGATATCAATATTTAATTCAAATAACTCAGTAAATCTTTCCTAATTTTGTTGAACTCAAGACTGGTTCGATCTCGTTGGTGTGAGATCTCAATATTGAATTCTTTTAATACTTTTGCAGGTAATTTTGTTAAAACTAACACTCTTCTACTTAGAAATGTTGCTTCATCTATATTATGTGTTACAAAAACAATTGTTAACTTTTGTTTTCTCCAAATTTCCAATAAATCTTCCTGTAATGAATTACGCGTTTGTGCATCAAGTGCTGAAAAAGGTTCATCCATTACTATAAGTTTGCTAGTCGGATTTATGGCTAACGCTCTACATATTGCAATTTTTTGTTTCATTCCACCTGAAATTTCATGGGGCAGATATTTACGAAATTCTGTCATCCCCACAAGATCTAATAATCGTTCTACTGTATCGTCTTGTTCCTTCTTTGGAATATTTTTAATGTCTAATCCAAATCGAATGTTTTTTTCTATATTTAACCAAGGAAATAGTGAGAATTCTTGTGGAATGTATCCTATTTTACCAAGACTTTCAAATTTTTCATAATTATTATCTGAATTTGGAGAATATTCCAATGAACCTTCAAAATCATTATCGAATCCTGCAAGAATTCTAAGAATTGTGGTTTTTCCGCACCCACTGGGCCCAATAATTGACATAAAATCATTTTCTTCTACATTAAATTCCAAATTTTTTAGAACAAGGTTTTCTGTTTTTTCCGGCGTCATGAATTTTTTTGATTTTATGTTAATTTTAAACATTTTTCTCCCTAAAGTAATATTTATTTATAGTAAAAAAGATTGATTTACTGATTTAATTTCCAATTTAAAGCATATTTTTCGATGAGAACAAAAATTCCATTTATTCCTAAACCAATAATTGCAATCATCAACATCCCCGCCACCATATTTGAATAATGGCCGATATTTTTCATATAGTTTATAAAGTATCCAATGCCTGCACCACTTATACCCATCATCTCAGCTGCTATAACGCACATCCATCCCACACCAATCGCTACCCTTAATCCTGTAATAATATTAGGTAAAATTGAAGGTAAAATTACATCCCAAGCAATTTGTGATCTAGATGCTCCTAAAGAACGGGCAACATCTTGATAAACCTTTGAACTCTGGCGGACTCCATCATAAATATTTTGTAATAGTGGAAAAAAAGCGCCCATGAATATAATAAATGCATGTGATGCAGTAGATAATCCAAATGTGATAATTGCGAATGGAATCCATGCAATTGGGGGAATTGGGCGTATCATTTCAATAATTGGTTTAATTATTCCATCCAAGATTGGATTTATTGCTACTACAATTCCTAAAGGTATAGCAATTATAAACGCATATAGAACACCTACAAAAACTCTAAATAAACTTGCTCCTACGTGCTCAATTAGTGTTACTCCATCATAGGGATGCGAAAAAAGGAAAAAAAATGATTTGAAAGCGTCATGAGGATATGGAACCACGCTTATACCATTATGAGAAATTTGAAGAATAAAAACAAAAATATACCAAAATCCAATAAATAATGCAAATCCTAATGTAATGTTGACAATAATTCGGAACTTGGGCTTTTTTTCTGATGTTATAGTTATTTTTTCCATATAATTTCTCTCTATTTTTGAGTTATGTTTATATAAAAAACTTCATTTCGTAATTGAATTTCGCAAACACAATTAATAGGAGATTTCTCTAAAACTGTTTTAAAGTATTGGCTCCAATATTTTCCATATTTTATTTGGTTAAAGTGGTGGAAAAAAGCGATCTCGAATTTCTTCCCGTATTTTAATATTTCTTCAGATTTATCTTGTGTTTTTATTTGAATTTTCCAAAAATAGTTTCCAGCTAACCAAATGCTTCTAATTGCAATCAATATTTCGTATAAAGTCAAAGTAGAAATTGTTTTATTATTATAAAACCATTCAATTAATTCAATACAATTATTATTTTCTTGCGGTTCTGTTGGAATTTTATCAATAAATGACATAAAGGTTGTGCGTCCGACCGCCATCATGTTAAAATCGGTTCGCATTAAGTGCCACAATTTGTATTCATCAAGATCACTTTTATTAATATCATCAAGAAAATGATCTCGAATTATAATCAAATCAACGGCTTCTTCGATGACATTAGAAATACTTCCATAAGATATTGCTAATTTTTTCAATAGAATTTGTGTCTTTTTAGAAACGGTTGTATGAATATGCATTTTTTCAATTGGGGCATCCATAAATAACACTTTCAGGAATATATTTTACAATTTTGTTTATTGTGAACACGAATGTTCATAAAGGTATGATAATTTCTAAGAAATCAACAGATATAAATTTTGATTATATTAATTAAATTTTTATCAGAGGTTGAAAAATTAAATGGCATCAAACAAAAGTAAGGCATTATTACTAATTTCTGTAATATTGCTAACAGGAATTACGACTATTACAATCTATTTAGTAGATCAAAACAAAGCCGATGTGCGTATTGGGTATTTAGAAGGTGACTTACACCAACTTGCTTTTTATGTTGCTCAGGAAAACGGCTATTATGAAAAAGAAGGATTGAATATCACAAAATATTCCTTTGCAAATGGTGGAGACGTAATGACATCATTTGCAGCAAGTAATAGGAGCATAGATATGGCATATTTTGGTTTTGCTCCAGCTCTTTATCACAGATTTAATAATCCCGCGGCCGATATAACTGTTTTAGCCGGTGTAAACGTAAATGGATCTGCATTGATCGTAAAAAACATTACTTCAATTCAAGATGGTTCAGATCTTGAAGGTCTTAAGATTGCGGTTCCCGCTCGTAATAATATGCAAGATTTCATTTTGAGAATGATCCTAAATAACTCAGGTGTAGCATATAACGAAGAAAATATAGTACCAGGGATGGCTCCTTCGGATATGGTTATAGCTCTACAAGGTGGCTCCATTGATGGATATGTCGCCTGGGAACCTCATTGCATTAAAGGAACTGCAAATCATGTTGGAAAATATCTCTATAAAAGTTCTGACGTTTGGGCAGACCATCCTTGCTGTGTTATTGCATCCCATAACGATTTTTTGGATTCTGACCCTAGAATTGTCAAAAAGGTGTTAAAGGTTCATAAACAAGCAACTGATTGGATTTTAAAAAATTGGGATGCTGCAAAAACCATAGCAATGGACAAAATGAATTTAAGTGATGAGCAAGCAACGATTGCCATGGCAAATATCGGGTATGTTTATGATTTGGATCTTGCCCAAATGGAATTATTTGTAGAAAAATTGGTGGAATTAAATCCTGGCATCAGTATGGATTCAGAAAATATACCTGAAGGATTGAATGCATCTACATTTATTGATTGGTTTGTGGATCCTTCATATATTGAAGCTTTATAGTTTTTTTTTCTCAATTTTCTTTCTTTTTTTATCATTTTTTTATTTCATCTAATTAATGGCTAAATCAGAAGTAAAATATATAAGATTTATTTGCAAAAAATGGAATTAGAGAGATAAAAATATGGAAAAAATTGATGATGTATTACCTTATCTGAATTTAAGAGATGGGGAAGAAATTTTGTTTGTAAAGCGATTCGAAAGAAAAGAAGACCTTCCAATTAGATGGTTAGCAAAACATCATGAACCAGAGAAATTTCCAGAGCATCTAATTACAATAAAGGAAGACTATTATTTTTTTGATCAAATCGATATTATAACCAACTTTCGACTCATAAAATTTGGCATAAACTATATTTACATGGAAGAAGATAGAGTAACCCCTATTTCGGAGATTTTTCATCATGAAAATTTGTTTCTTTGGGTCAATTTAGAAGATATTGATGATTACAAAGTCGATTTTGGGTCAGATTCCATTAGTGGAGTTATGGGATTTAAATTCTTTGGAAAAGGAAGATTGAAAGTCAAAGAGAGACCTCTTCACTTCACAGGTTATAATTACGAAGAATATTGTCAGATAAAAAATATTGTGGTAAAATGGTTAAAATATGAGCAACAAGAAATTGATAAAGTAGAAGATAAGAAAATCCAAGAGATCATTAAACTAAACAAAGATATCTTCAAGGGGATGTTTATTGGGCTAATAATTCTTGGTATAATGATAATACTCCCCATTATTTTTCCGAAAAATCCCCAAGATTTTACAGTAAGTTTTTTTTATTATTCACTTATTGGTCTGTATGTGTTTTATATGCTGTTTTTTCTGCTGTTTAATACTATTCACATAGGAATACTTCTTAAAAAGTATGAAAAAAAGAGTTTTTTCACATTGATGAAGAAAACTTTTACTTGGTATCAAGCACCAGTAATTTCTGTACTAGTTTTTTTTTTAGAGTTTATGATATTAATGAATGAATTAGCACTTCTCGATTATATAGATAATGGATTTATAGCATTATCAATATCCATAGGATTTTGGACAATTACTACGATATTAGCAGTTGTGTTTACTTACACTCCCGGAAAAAGAAAAAAAGAGCGAAAGAAGCCACTGATAAGGAAGTTTAAGCAGTATAAGATTTATTTGCAAAAAATGAAATGAGAGAGATAAAAAAAATGGAAAACCTTGATGATGTATTGCCTTATCTAAAATTAGGAGATGGGGAAGAAATTTTATTTGTGAAGCGTTTCGAAGGAGCTCTTCCAGTTGAATGGTTAGCAAAATATCATGAACCAGAGAAATTTCCAGAGCATTTAATTACAATAAAGAAAGACCATTATTTTTTTGATCAAATTGATATTATAACCAACTTTCGATTCATAAAATTTGGCATAAACTATAATTACATGGAAGAAGATAGGGTAACCCCGATTTCGGAGATTTTCCATCATGAAAATTTGTTTCTTTGGGTCAATTTAGAAGATATTATTGATTACAAAGTCAATTTTAAGATAGAAAAGAGTGGTGATATGGGGTTTAAGTTCTTTGGAAAAGGAAGAATGAAAGTCAAAGAGAGACCTCTTAATTTCACAGGTTATAATTATGAAGAATATTGTCAGGTAAAAGATATTGGGGTAACATATTTAAAATTTGAGCAGCAAGATATTGATAAAGAAGAAGATAAAAATATCAAGAAGATCATTAAAAAAAATATACAAATTTTCATAGAGATGTTTATTGGGCTTTTATTTCTTAGTTTGTTTATAATCCCTTCCACTTTTCCAAAATACTCTCAAAATCCTACAGTAAGTTTTTTTCAATATTCACTTTTTGGTTTGTATGCGGTTTATATGTTGTTTTTTCTGTTGTATAATATTATAACCCAAGGAATACTTCTCAAAAAGTATCAAAAAAAGAGTTTTTTCACATTGATGAAGCTAAATTATGCTTGGTATCAAGGACCAACATATTCAGGAGTATTTTTCATTTATGGGGTTGGAATATTGTTAATAGAGGGGTTGCTTTTATTATTTATAGATAATGGATGGTTAGCTTTATCAATATCCATTGGATTTTGGACAATTGCTGCGATATTAGGAGAATTGTATGAATCACGCTCCCGGAAAAAGAAATAACAGAAGAAAAAAGCCACTAATAAGGATGTTTAAGAATATAAATCTGATATTAATTTTCATTTTTTTTCATGAGTCCGCAAATTAATCTTAGTGGCTTATCCATCTTTTGAGATAAGTTCTCAATCCACCGACAATAATTTACAGATAGATACGACATT
>JAUWMK010000250.1 GCA_030613185.1 Promethearchaeum sp. | reverse complement strand
TCTTTATTTAATAAATCCTTATTATGCCTAATGATTTTGTTTTTTCTATCAATTGATGAATTTTTATTTAAATCAAATAATACTTTATAGGGATATCCATAAAAAAGAATTTCATTTTTACCTAATTCAAAGTTTAGTTTTCCATTTAAATCAAAAAATGATAATTGCTTTAAAATCCATTTTTCTTTTTTATTTTGTAAATTAATAATATCTTTTTCTGTAAAATCATGGGGAACAATAAAAGTAATTTGGTTGTCTTCGCTCACCCTAACTCTAGCATGTTTCACTAATCTTCTTTTAATGTCTATTTTGCCTTGAAACATTTTTAACTCCATGCGTAATGTTGAATTATTCTTTCACATAATTTATTAATCAATTCATCATCATCTTCAAAATGCAGCTCTTCGTATTTTTCCTCTGCTAAGAACAACTTAATGTCAATTTTCAAATTTCTTCTTTCTTTATTATAGTTTTGCCATCCGGGATAAATTTTATCCTTGAAATGGCTTGCAAAATCAATAGTGAAATTTTTTATTTGTTCTTTATCAAGATCCGGATATTTATTTTTTATTTCAATATACATATCAAAACTAGCCCTGTCTGGAAAGCCTTCTTTTTGTGGTAGTGAAGATACATTATCAACTTCAAAATACAAAATACCAAGATCTCTAAGTATTTCTTCAATATTTTCAGATTCCTTATTTTTACGTTTTATTATATCTTCCAATCTTTTTGCAAAATCAATAAATGCAGGATTTTCTAATTCATTTTTTCTAACAACTGTTTCAATATCCCTAATTATTTTTTCAGCCATATCATCCGGACTTAATCTGGAATTACTGAGGTTCTCAATATACTTTTCATCTATTTTTATTTCAGGTAAATGTTCATGGAATTTGATTAATTTTGAACTCTTATCTATTAATTTTCTTGTTTTGGCAGCGTATATTTCTGCGTTAAATTCAGTACGCTTAAATTCTTCAAGATACATTTCATATATAGTTAAAAGCCATCTATATCTTTCTCTAGCCTCAATAATAATGGGGTGAGGAGAAATCGCTTCATATAACTGCAGTGCTTTTTTAAATTTCTTTTCAAATTCTGCGTGATCAATTTTGGATAACCTTTTAATAATATTCATGCTACAATCATAACTATCTTCTAATTTAATATCATTAAAATATTTTAAGGCTTTTTCAACCGTTTCCGGAAATTTTTTGGCTAAAGAATCGACATCAGGAATATCTCCAATATCCTTTGGGTCATAATCTAATGCTTCATTCATATTTTTAAAGACACCGATATAATCAACAATACGGCCAAACTCTTTCCTTACTTGAGTTTTTTCATCTTCGTAAGGTCTATTCGTTCTGGCAATAGCTTGCAGCAAATTATGATTTTTTAAGGGGCTATCAAGGTACATGGTTTGCTCGATTTGTGCATCAAAACCGGTTAGAAGCATGTGGCACACAATTAAAATCTTAAGGTTATTTCCATTTGAAATTTCTTCAGGGGTAATTCTCCTTCTGAATTTTTTTAACCTTGTTTTCAATTCTCCATCAGTTATATCATGGACTTTAAGCATTTCATAATTTTTATCATCATACAACGTTGAGGAATAAACAATTGCTAACTCAGAAGGATCGAAGAAACCTCTATTAACAAATTCATTATAATACTTAACGCAGGCTTCTTTATCTATCGCTACAACTTGGGCTTTAAAACCATTTGGTTCAAGATTTTCCCTGTAATCTTTTGCAATATCTTCTGCTATTACTCTTATCCTTTCATCTTTCTTCATGAAAACCTTCCAGGGCTTGATTGCTTGTGATACTTTTATTATCTCTTCTTCATCTAGATCTCTTGTAATTTCATCAAATCCTTGTTTCAATTTTTCTCTATCTAAAAACCATTCTTGTCTTCCAAATGTATACCGAATGGGTACAATTGCTTTATCCCTTATTGCTTCAGGAATATTATAATTATCAAGATAAGGTTCGATTTTATCTCCCTTTTTAACACTGAATTCTTTTTGAGTTTTTGGAATTGGCGTTCCGGTAAAAGCAAACCTTTTACAGTTTGGTAAAGAATATTTCAATTCACTTTGAAATTCTCCGTATTGTGTCCTATGTGCTTCATCTATTAAAGCAATTACATTTTCATGTTCATCTTTATTATTCCCTAAATCTCTAAATTTTTGAATATTTGTAATTATCACTTCAGAAGGATGGGTTTTTATTTTATCTATTAATTGGCCAATATTTTCGGGTTTAGTTGTGTTCGGGAAAAAACAATCTTCAAAAGTATCTCCTATCTGTGTCCTAAGATTCTTTCTATCGACAATAATATATACGGTAGGATTATTTAGTTTTGGATGATTTCTTAATTTATATGATGTAAAAAGCATAGTTAGGCTCTTGCCACTTCCTTGAGTATGCCAGATTATTCCTTGTGTTAAATTTGTTTCTGTAACTCTATCGACAATTTTATTTGCTGCCCTATATTGTTGGTACCTTGCAACTTTCTTAACTATTCCGGAATCTTGAGTCCTTTCAAAAACAATAAAATTCTGTAATATATCAATAACTTTTGCCGGCTGCAATTGCGATAGCAGGGAATATTTCATTCTTTCGATAGGATCAATTTTTAAGTAAGGCATATTTTCAATTTTTTCAATATCACAAAATCCATTATTCAAAAGAGGATTATCATGTTTAATGTTAATTGAATTATCTTTCCACTCGAAAAAGTATTCTGAAGACACACCTGGAATTCCATATCTAGCTAATCTTCCATTACATACAACACCAAAACAATTTGTTACAAATAATTTGGGAGATTCAATATTATATGTTTTAAACTGCTTTACTCCTTCGAGCCAATTTGTACTTCTTCTTGCTCTTTGTTTGGCTTCAATGCAAACAAAAGGTATTCCATTAATCAATAATACAATGTCCGGTTTCTTGTGCTGTACCCAATACTGCTTTGTTGCAATAAATGAATTTTGCCAAATCTTCTCGAAGTTAATAATTCTTAAAGTAATATCTCTCCCTTCGATATTTATATTGATGCCATTATTGACCCTATTCAAGAATGTTTCATTGGCATTGATTAAATCTGGTTTTGAGAATTGCTGTATTAAAATATCGTAAGCTTTCTTCGCATCTTCTTCAGATATTTCGTTTATCTCTGAAACTTTATTCAAAAAAATTTGTTTTATAATTGGCTCAGATAATGGCCGATTATATTTACGAATTTCTAACTCATCTTCTAATTCCCAGCCTAATTTTTCAAGCCATTCAAATACAGGGTCCTCAACAGATCTCTTTTCGCTCAACATGCTCATTTTATTTCACCTCGATTTTACCGGTTAATAAATTTTGCATTAAAGATTTTTTTAGTTTTTGGAGTTTTAATATTTTTGAATCTAAATTCTTGATTTCATTAATAATTAAATCTAAAATCTTAGCAATTTGTCTTTGCTCATTATTTCGTGGAAATGTTATTTTAATCCTATGTACATCATTTCGATTTAATGTTGGTACAGACGTTCCAGCTAATAATCTTTCTAAATGCATAAATTGCAAATAATAATAAACAAATTTAGGAAAATTATTCTTAAAATCTTTAATAAATAGACTTGTATTATGCGGCCAATAATTGGAATTGATGTAGTTTACATTGCCAATACTACCAGATCGGCCAGTAATTACCCCTGGACCAATTTCTTTATATTCATTGTGATAAATATTCACTCCATTTGACATGACAACAGGATATTTTCCATTTTTAACCTGACTATCAGGCAAATCATAGCCTCTTTGTAATACAAAAAAATCTTTAGCCTTGCCTTTATCCCAATCTTTTGGTACTTTTCCAAATTTTTCATCAATATAAAATTCATCATCTCTTCTTTTTGTTCCATCTGGTTTTATCTTACCAGTTAGCAAATTCTGCATCATTGATTTCGTTAATTTCTCAACTTTTTCAATTGTTTTTTTGGTCTGCTCAATATTTTTATCAACGATTGAAAGAATTGAAGCGATTTTTTCTTGAATCCCTTTATCTGGATAATAAACTTCCATTCTTTTAAAATGTCTCAGACTCATATTCCCTAGACCAGTTGTTCCTTCAGATATAGAAGTAATTCTTTTTTGCACATTACTTCGATTTATCCAATAGTAAAAATATTTTGGTGTTAATTTATTTTCATTTAATGGCTTAAATGCACCAAGAAATGATGCAAACAAAACTTCCATATCTCTATCTATAAATATCGAATTACCAATTCTATCTCTATTTCCATTTGAAGTTACTGTAATTATCCAATTTTTATTAACCTTTTTGTCTAATTTATCTTTTTTCTTAACTTTCTTAAGATATAATTTATATTCATCGTTTAATTCCTTTTGTATATTAGTTACGGTTAATACCCGTATTAAATCTTCGGAACTAAGTGTATTTTCTTCTTGATCTTTTGACCAAGTATAACCTGATTTATATTCTATTAATTCATTGATTTTTGCTTTTTTCCATCTAATCATTTTTTAAAAACCTTCAATGCATTATCTAATTCTTCATTAAGTTCTTTTTCTTTTTTTAGTTCTTCATTAAACTCTTTTATTGCTTCCTGTAAGTCAATTTCTTCCTCTGGTTTAAACGTATCAACATATCTGGGAATATTTAAATTGAACTCGTTTTCTTTTATTTCCTCTATGTCAACCACCGAAAAATACCTTTTTCTCATTTCAGGATTTACAAACATCTCTAAAAGTTCATTCTTTACCTTTTCTATCTCTTCTTTTTCTTTCTCTGCTTGTGCATTCGCGTCTGCAATTTGTTCATTTTTTTTATTTAATTCTTTCTGAAGATTCTTTTTTATTTTTTCAAGATTTTTTCTTTTCCCACCATTAATTGAGTCATCCTTCAAAGTTTTTTCTATTTCCTCATACCTTTGCTGTTCTCCTTCAAAGTCAAGTTCAATTTCACCAATCCTAAATTGCAGATTTTCATCAACCATCTCATTTAATCTTTTTTCATGTTTTGGAATTGCTTCCATTGCTTTTTCGATATCTCCCCAGGCTTCCAATTGAACAATGATTCTCATCACATCATGAGGTCTTAAAATATTTAAATCAGGTTCCTCCTTGCACCAGCCTTCCCAGGCTGCATAAACCATTAAGACTTTTCCTTTTTTATCTTCGGGCTTATTTTTATTGAAAAATACAATACTACCAGGTATAGAAGTTCCATAAAAAACATTTTTTGGAAGTACAACTATTGCTTCAATAATTTCCTTTTGTTCATCATCTAACCCCTCTAAAAAGCGTCGTCTAATTAAATATTCATCATCTGCTTTTCTATTTTGACCATCTTCTTCTTCAGTTTTTTCCGGTTGTCCTCTGAATAAAACGCCTTGAGGGCATACTACGCCAGCTCTGCCTTTATCATTTAAAGAAGCAATAATATGTTGGATAAATGCAAAATCACCTTTCGAAAAATCCGGAGTTCCATAAATAAATCTATCATAAGGATCCACAAAACTATCTTTTTTAGGATATTGCAATTGTGGAGAACCATCTTTTTTCATAATTGGTTTTCCTTTTTTATTTTTTTTCGATGTCCCATTTCCCCACCAGTTTTCATCGGAGAATGGGAAATTAGCTGCAACCATATCGAATTGCTCTACTTTGTTTCCATCGACATATTTTGGATCTTTTAAAGTGTCGCCTTGTTTTATTGTTCCCTCAAGTTCATGAAGGACTAGATTGATATTTGCAATTGCACAGGTATTCCAGACTGATTCTTGACCAAATAAATGCAATCCTTCAGAGGTATGCTGTTTTTCTTTTACATACTTTGCTGATCGAATAAGCATTCCCCCTGAACCACAGGTAGGATCATAAACTCTTTCTCCAATTTTTGGTTTAAGATATCTAACAATGATTTCTACGACTTCTTGTGGTGTATAAAATTGTCCTGCCACTTTTCCACCTTTATTTTCGTCAGCAAATTTTTTAATCAAATATTCATAAGCATCTCCTAAAACATCAGGACTTGCATGCTGATTATCCAGTTTTACAGGGGATAAATAATTTATCATATTTTGCAGGATTTCCGGATCAAGTTTTTTTCCACCGGATCCATCCGGTGAAGGGGCATTCCAATTTGCGGTATTAATAATTCCCCTGGGCAATATATCTGCATTAGCTTCTGATATTTCATTAACTACATTATGTAATTTTTCGTTAATTTCTTTTAATGGAGACTTGGCGACATCTTCCCAAAAACAACCTTTAGGGATTTTAAAATTAGGTCCTTCTTCAATGATTATTTTAATCTGCTTTTCTGTCGGCTCTCTCCCATAATCTTTTTCGTATTTTTTTATTCTATTATTCAATTCCCATTGATAGTTATCAGATAATCTCTTAAAAAATAGCAAGGATAATACATACGGTTTATAATCATCCACTTTATTTCTAAGATAATTATCAACCAAACCCCATAAAATACTTCCTAATTGTTTTCTATTCATCATTTTGTTAAATCAACTCCCAATTTATTCATGAAATATGTATTTTTGCTTACCGATATTATGTTTAAATGTTTTTTTTCTGTATTATTTATGTACTATAAATTAATTATATACTATTTTTCATAATTTATAATTTATCAGTAATAAATAAAGAAATATTGTTCACACATCGTTTAACTAAATATATTATAGATAAAATTATTTAACTCTACCAAATAATTAGGAAATACCAGACCGGCAATTGTTGCTAATGAAATCAGTAATAATATAATTACAAATATTTTTGTATTTTTGATGTTTGATGATTGCTTATTGGATGTTTCTTCTAATTTGTTTTCTATTTTAGTAAATCTCTCACCTAAACTGTTTTCCATATTTTTTGAGTCCTCATTTAATTTATTTTCCACCTTAGTAAACCTCTCAAAAATTTCTGGACCACCAATATCTTTTAATGTTTTTATAACTTCATAGCTATTACTCACAACATCTTTTGTTGACCCTATTAGTTCCAAAAGCTTATCACG
>JAUWMK010000160.1 GCA_030613185.1 Promethearchaeum sp. | reverse complement strand
AATGTTGAACCTCGAATACAAGAAAAAATTATAAAATTTGCAAATAGATATAATATCAAACATAACCTTAAAAAGAAAATGGGGCCATTTGGGCCATCCCAATCAATCGAGATGTATTCAACAGTATTAGGGTCTTTACTTGGATCCCTTTTTGGAAAAACGTCTAAAGAGAAAAATATACCAGATTGTATTTTAAGTGCCTCAGAAGAATTTATTGCTGCATTAATTAGGGGATATTTTGATGGGGATGGAAATTATAATCCTTCAAAAAACCAAATTCGGGCAGGTAGTACTTCAAAAAAATTACGGGATGGAATTTGTTTGTTATTGGCGCGATTAGGGATATTTGCATCTAAAGGTAGTGAAAAACTTAATACATTTTATACTATTTCAGTTCCTTCTAAATATGCTAAAAAATGGTATAGAATCATTGGGTCGGATATTCCGCATAAGCTTAAAGAATTGAAGAAAATTGTTTTAAATAAAAGTGAAAAGAAAACAAGTTATGATATTATTGATATGATTCCAGGTATTGGAAATGTGTTAAATGATCTAAGGAAACAATCTAGTATTAATTCAAAAACAAGTGAAGCTGCTTCCATTCGTAAATTTACTAAAAAGGACTTAATAGGTAGACAAGTTTTGGGTAAATACATCAATCTTCTTGAAAATAAAATTTATTGCCCAAATGAAAATTTAGAATCTCTCAATACATTGAAAAATGCATACAATTCACATGTGATTTGGGATGAAATCGTTTCTATAAGAACTCTTCTTAACTTTCCATTTGTATATGATTTTAGTGTTGATTATTTTGAAAACTTTCTTACTGCCGATGGGATTTTTACTCATAATACTCTGCGGACTTTCCACTATGCAGGTGTTTCCGAATTCAGTGTAACACAAGGTTTACCACGACTTATTGAAATTGTTGATGCTCGACGAAATCCCAGCACTCCAATTATGCGTATTTTCTTGGATGAAAAACACCGATTTGATAAAAAGAAAGCACGTTTTGTTCACTCCCAAATAGAACAAATTAAATTTGACACTATTTCAAGTGAAATTGAAATAGATTTGACCGAATATACAATTAACATTTCGCTGATTGATGAATTGCTGGAAGATAAAAACATAACCATCGATGATATCAAGAAAAAACTAAAGAAATACGATAAGAAAGGGATAGAATATGATGAAGAATATAATATGATCGTCATTAATCCGAACACTGAAGACCTGCAAAAATTACAGAAAACCAAAGAAAAAATCAGTAAAACATTAATTCAAGGAGTTAGAGGTATCAAACGGGGTATGATCCATAAACAATATACAGATCTCTGCCCTGAGGGTGAATACAGCATCCAGACCGAAGGTACCAACCTCGGAGATATTCTCACAAAGATCGAAGGCATCGATGCGACACGAACAACCTCAAATCATATACATGAGATTGAAAAATTCCTTGGAATCGAAGCTGCTCGTGAAATTATCATCAGAGAAGCCGTTTCCGTTTTAAAAGATCAATCTTTGGATGTAAACATTCGACATCTCAACTGTATGGCTGATTTAATGTGCGTATCTGGTGAGATTCAACAAATTGGACGCCATGGGATTAGCGGAACTAAGACTTCTGTTCTCGCACGTGCTGCTTTCGAAGTTACCATAAAACAATTAATTAATGCAAGCATCTCTGGAGAGGAAGAAAAATTGCAAGGTATCCCTGAGAATGTTATTGTTGGTCAACTCGTTCCTGTTATCGGCACGGGTTCGATTGATTTAACCATCGATTTCAACGAAGCTTACAAAATGTTAAACAGAAATACAGAAGAAGTTGAAGAAATCGAAGATTAATCTCTAACTGAATCGTTTCGTTTCGGTTTTTTCATATTTTTTTATTCCTTCTTATCTTGATTTTTATCTTTACTGTGTATAAATTTAGACCATCTTCGTGAATGTTGGAAATATTTTTTAGAAATAGAAAATCAACAGTGTGTTTACAAGAGGATGTGGATCTGCAAAAGAATAAAGGGAAAAAGGCGGTAATCCTGAAATTTGTTCCGTGTTTAAATATTTATTCATGCTTTTTGAAATGGATGATAAAAAAATCTCAAATATTGATGAAGAATGCCGAAAGGGAGAACGTCTCTGTGGCCAGTGTAAAAAAAATCTTTAAGAAAAAATAATTCGATTTTTAAAGAAACATCAGAGCCAACGTGAACGATCTAAGGAAATTTTCAATCAGTTTTGGGTCGAAGAACAAAATAAAGTGAAATCTCTCTTTAAAAAATGAAAAAAGTGTTATCAATTCTTCGTTTGGACAAAAAAGATTCACCAACACCAATTTCAAATACTTGAAAATAACGTAAAAAAGCATTTTTCTTTTCCTGTAAATGCTTTCTTCCGCAACCACAACAAACCACTCAATACAAATATCCAAAAAAGTCGATTAACGTTGAAATTGGAAAAATCAACACTATTATAATTACAAATAGAATTAATGATTTTTTTCTTCCTTTTGATATTGGGTATAAATTGAATTTTAAATCTTCTATTTGATAATTAGAATCATATAATTTAATTCCAATTACTGATAAAAGAAAGATAAATAAAATAGAATATTCAAAAGAAAACATCATGGTTGCAATAAGCATTGCAGCTAATGCTGATCCTATCCAATGACCATATTTATTTCTAAATATAGCATAATAAATTTTTCCGCCATCCGTGTATTGAATTGGAAACATGCTGAAGAGAGTCAAAATAAGTCCCAAGTATCCTGCATAAGCAAGAGGGTGCATGAGAATGGTATATTTAGGTAATAAATAAGTAGAATCGTCATATAATATCTCAATAAAATTATTTTGACCCGGGAAAAAGAGATATTTCAATAATTGAGTCAATAGATTATATCTGTTTATATTATCCTCCGTTTCATTAGAGATTAAAAGACTTGTGGAAATTTGTTCTGATAATACAAAACCCATTATTAATAACAACAGAGAGCATAGAAATCCTGAAAGTATACGTGAAGCGGCTAAATCAAACATATTGTTAGGATTTAATTTTTTAACTGATATATCATCTAAACTTGCAAAATAAGGGGTATCATACTTAACATCTCGAATTATTGAAGTTATTAAGTAAGTTATTTCTCGAACCAATATAATGGATACAAATCCTAAAACAAAATACAAAATATTAATCATTCTAGTTTCCTCTTCTGAAGTTCCAAAGGAATTCCAAAAAGATGATGTTAATTCCGAGTGATCTATCAGAATATTTACTTGAAAAGCAATAAAAAGGGCTAACCCAACCAATGATAATAAAGAAATAGGTAAACGTGTTAAATTTAGGTTGATCTTTTTTCTATTTAATATGTTATTACGTGATTTCTTCTTCATTTTCTGATAGAAAAGGGGACTAATTGGATTAAACTTTATCCTAAAGAGAGTGTATTTATCAATTCTATCATCATTTGTAATAGAATTATTTCCATAATCCATTTTTTCTACCGAATCTACATAATCAATAATCTCTTTTCGATTTGCATAGACCTTAGCATCTTTCTTCTTTATTATATTCAAAGTGAATTGAAATCCAGAATGATTAAGATGGTCTTTCATCCTTTCTAATTCTTCAATAGAGTCTTTTTTAGTAATAACAATAATAAATTCAGGAAAGATTTTTTTCACTTTATCTTCAATCTCATCTTCCTCATTTATATGATCTTTCTCATTTATGTCCTTTTTCTCGTCTACTTCAAATACTGTAATATATTCCCTTAATATCTTCTCGATCTTCTGTTTAAAAAATAGAGTTTGCTCATTATCTTCATTATTTTCATTTTCTTCTTGAATTTTTGAATTTTGATTTTTTATATCTTGATTATTATCCACAATCTCCTTCTTATCGGGATCTAGATGATTATTGTTGTTTTTTTCCATTATTTAATCACTCCTATGCAATGAAACTCCTTTTTTAGATAATATCGCAAATATTGGTGAGTTTAGGGGTAGTTTTTTTATTTTAATTGAATCAATATTCCTATTTTTGGAACTTATAGCATTTGCTTTTAGAGAGATGACTAATTTTTTAAGGATATCATTCGATTTCCTGTGATATTTTGAGGCTTTTTCAATATTGTTATAGGTTGTAAAGTAAAGATTCACATAACTCAAGTTAAGGATTTTTTTATCAGTAAAGATTATTTCTCTTTTGTATGTATCTATTCCAGTGAATAATTTAAATATAGGGCAGAGAAAAAGAAAAATTGTTAGAAATAATGCTGAAAAAATCTCATCAGATAATAGATAAAATGAATAGATGAATATGAAAAATAATGTAACTAGAACAACAATCCGTTTTACAAAGGTTCCTATTTTTATGTTACTTGGTGGATGATAGGCAAATAGTATCTTTTCATCATCATTTATATAAAAGCGGTAGAAATCTTTTGGATATATAAGACTCCACTCAAGTAAATCCTTAGTTCTGATTTTATCTGCTTCAGATTCAGGTCCGCAATCAAGATTTATAACTCCTTCTGGAATCTCTATTTTTTCAGGAAGATCTTCTTGGTTTTTTAGTGGTTTTTTTATTACCTCAATATTTGTAAGATCGACAGTTTTCATAATAGATTCGATTCTACTAAAACGATAAGTGGAACGTTTTGTATCACATAGGAAGTTTTGAATTGATTTTTTCATAGTATTGTACAATCTTTTGTTGAAATCATCTGTATTTATAAACTTGTGAAAAACCTCATCCGTTGAAAGGATCTTGTCACCTTGGGTGGATTTATACCATTTGAAATAACTTATATAGAGATTGTTATAAAAATCCCGAATATTTTCTATTTTTCCAATTTTGATTTTGTATTGTGGATAAGACCATCTTAAAATATCAATAGTATTATAATTAATACTATATGCTGAGTAGCTGGGATTAATATAACCATATGGTTTAATGATCATATCGGCCTTAAACGGCACTTTAATTACGCCACCAAGATCGTTGTTGTCTTTATTAATTATCTCAAGTCCATCTTCCAATATACGAATTGTAGAATTATCAGAATTTGTAAAAGTCGTTAGTCTATGAATTTCTTGAATCGAAATGATAATAAAAGCACCTAATATCAATGGACCTATTATATATGTCATTATCATAACCGTTAAGGATGAAGAGAAAAAGATTGTGATGAGGACAATAATTGGAATTATAATAATAATTGAAGTGATTAAAGTCGTTTTGGATGATTTTTTCTTCTTATTAATTAACTTAACACTGTTCTCATTAGAATTATAATTGTTTAATTCTATATTGATTGGAGCGCTTAATTCTTCTATTTCTTTGCGACTTTTTTCTCTATTTTTTTCTGCAGATTTGCTTGTTTTAGAGCTTTCAATACTCTCTTTTAAATCTTCAACTCTCATTTTAATTAGGTCATTTTCGTACTCTAACAGAGTATTTTCTTCCAAATGATTATATATCAACTCTCTGATAGTTTTTAGAAATGTATTTTTATTATAATTCATAGAAAAATTGATGTGGGTCTTTTTCTTTTTATCTCCTATCGATATAGTATTCTTATCAATAGAAAGAAATGAGATTCTTTCATATGGAATATAATTATGAGACGAACCTCTTCCTAATAAATGAATTAAGTTGATAGATTTATCTGTAAAAAGCAAAATATTGAAAGGTCTAGTTTTTGTAACAAGAAATATAATGACATATGATAATAACAAACCTATAGGTAATATTAAATGGAATATAATTGAAAACTCAAATATCGAAAATCCTAGGATCATCATTATAATAGAAAAAATTAATGGCATAAGATAAAACATAAAAAATGGTTCTGAATCATCCCAATGAAGATCACAGAACATAGCAGTAATTTTTTCATCTTTTGGAATATCAAACGAGAGAGTTTCTATACGACTAATAAGTTTTTTAGTCAAAAATTTGTCATTTTTATATCTAAACTCAAAATTTAAGTCATTATCTGGGTCTTTATTAGGATCACTATCAAAATCTATATCGGAATCCTTACCAAGTTCCATAGATCCTTTCTCATGGCGCAATTCTAGATTTTCAGTTAAATCTCTATTATTTGACATATTATTCTTTCAGCTCCTTTGTTTCATTATGTTCAGTTGCTTTATTTTGGTCCGTTGCTGCCTTAAATCCTTCTAATTCCGTTGGGTCCATCGGCACATTTAATCCCTTTGGACCAATTAGTTTTCTATTTTCATCTTTTTTTATCTTTAGAAAAATTGACCCTGTTACTGCAATAGATAATACCATTATTAGCAAAAGAATAGCAACATTCAAGCCAAAATTGTCAATATAATTGTTCTCTGGTAGTCTAGGATCATTAGAATCGTAGTAATTACATGTATTCGTTTCATTTAAAGTATTATTTGTAATTTGAACCCCATCAATGGAAATGGAAATACAACTACTAGTATATGTGATATTATTTCCAAGAATTGTATAATCATCAGAAGAATAAGAAAGCATTATACCTACTTTAGACATTATAATTTGATTATCATTAATTTTGGGGCTATTACAATTAGATAAATAAATTCCTTGACCACCATCACAATCAATAATATTATTAACTATTTTCAATCGATCAGAAATCTCTCCTTTAACAGCATTAGTGAAAGAAGTTATATCATTATTAGAAACGTTGGCATCATTACTGTATCGAATATAAATCCCATTTTTAGAATACTCTATTTTATTTTCATAAATCACCAAATTATTGCACGAAAATATGTCAATAGCTTGACCGGTTGAATAAATGGTGCAATCAGAAATAGTTCCATTATTATTGCCATCAAGTTCTATTCCAATTCCTGTTGTTGATATGTCCAGACCGGAAATCGTAAAATTTTCACAATATTTTATAATAACAGGGCAGTATGCAATCTTTGAAAAAGAAATAATCGAAACATCAAAATTTGAGCAATCATAGTACACTAATAAAGAAATATTGTTAATATTTTTCACCTGAAATCCATCTTGTCCGCTATAACAATATATTTTCTTTCCATTGAGTGTATTGCTGGATGTAAATTCATTTGTAAGTAATGATATGCTAATGGAACTGTTAATGAAATTATTATTTTCATATGTGTTATCATACACCGCATGATCATTATGAAGGGGGTTTTTGCTATAAAACGAATTATTAATGAAACTATTATTACTTGAACATTTTATTTTGCATGCAAAACTATCTTGAATATAATGGGAATAAAATCTATTGCTCTCAAAGGTATTGTAGTCACCTTGATATATGTTAACACCATATTCAGTATCGTCTGAAATTCTGTTATAAATTAAATTATCTCTTAAGATTAAATTGTTCGAGTATTCATAATTAATTCCTTTAGAATTATTTATCAATTCATTTCCAATTATTGTTGTAAAGTTAGAATAAGATATTTGAAACCCTGCGGCGTTTTCAGATACTGAACATGATGAAAACGTGTTATTGGGTGAATAATACATATTAATACCATAATCAGCAGAATTGGTAGAAGTAATGTTATTAAAATGATTTAATTTTGAATTGGAAATGATCACATTTGATTTAGTACTCTTGATATATGCATTGCTAAAGGTATTTTCTGAGCAATTGTTAAGAATTAATTGCCCTATTTGTCGATTGAAGTTTATGTTCATATTTGATTTGTTTTCATAATAATAGATTGGTCGATCATTTATTGAATTTGAAGAATCAATCAGTAATTGATAAGAAGGATTATCTCGAAGGGATATAGATAATCCACTGTATGTCATTTTGTTTTGTGTTAAAGAACAATTATTTGAAGACCTAATACTAATATCATATGTTGATTTTCCATGATATGTATTTTTATTAAGGTTGATATCCGTACTATTTTCCAGGATTGTTCCATATCGAGAGTTAGTTCCAAAATCTGTATTAGAAACTTCAATATTAGTAGAATTTATTATATTTGTCCCAATATCGCAATATATTAAATTAATGCTGTCAATTTTTATATTTTCACAATTAAATATATATATCCCATACGAGTCTCGGTAGCCCTTAGCCTTAAATTCACAATCCTTAATTATTATGTGCTTATCCGTATTTTTCAGAATTAAACCGTAATTATCATCTGGGATATCTAACTTTAAGTTTTCGAAAACATAAGCAGTATCCCAAGATTCACCATCCATTGATTGATCTGAAAAATAAGCATTTAATTGAAAGTTGCCATCAATTGCTATATAATCAACGTCATTCTGACTTAAAGTAACTATTATTGAGTAAATAACGCCTGAAACAACCACGGAAATAAACCATACTAAAAGCATTATTTTCTGTGTTTTTTTATTATAAATATCGATGATCATATTTGCCATTTCTCCTAATGATATAGAAGTAAAAGTTTTCTTCTTATAAAATATTGTAAGATAAAATATTATAAAACATTATAAGATAAAACACTACAGAATTTTGCCTATTTGTGGAAATGATCAAAAAGAATTATGCTAAAGATTAATGTTTTTATTTAATCGCTTTTTGTCAACAACTTTTTTCTTTGTATCTACCTAATTTTAAGCTTTTTCATCATTTACTCCGTTTATTCACAAATTTTTTTATTTATGCTTCATTTTTTCTTTTAGTTTATAATTAGAAATATTGAATTATATACGAAAAAGTAAAAAGTGTGACAAAAATGTCCTATAAACGAGATCAATTAAAACTCAAAAAAAGGAAGCGAACCAGTGCAAAACTCTCATTCGATGAGAATAAAGAGATAAACGTTGCAGTGAAAACTGGGAAAACTTTGATCGGCACAAAATCAGTAATTCGGGAACTATCAATGGGAGATTTAAAACTATTGATCTTGGCTAGTAATGCACCAAAACAAGTGGTTGATAAAATCAATCTACTAAATAGTTGTTTGGAAAAGCCAGTACCTATTTTTATTTCAAAAAACTCCAGCTGGGATCTTGGAGCTGTGTGCGCTAAACCATTTTGGGTAACTACTGTTGGTATATTAAAAGAGGGTTCATCTGGAATCCTTAAGGTGATAAAATAATGGCACGATCGAAATCCCCAAGAGGAGAATATGCAGCTAGAGCACTAGCTAAAAAACGAAAACACTTTCAATGGAAAGATGTTAAATATAAGCGTAGAGTTCTGAAAATCAAAAAGAAAACCGATCCACTCGAAGCCGCTCCAATGGCTGAAGGTATTGTTTTGGAAAAAATTGGGATCGAATCTAAACAACCTAACTCTGCAATCAGAAAATGTGTAAGAGTTCAATTAAGAAAAAATGGTAAACAAGTATCTGCATTCCTCCCAGGAGACTCCGCACTTACTTTCGTTGAAGAACACGATAGTGTTACAATTGTCGGGATCGGAGGCGCTATGGGGGGCGCTGTAGGAGACTTACCAGGTATTCGATGGAAAGTGATAAAAGTAAATGGTGTTAGCTTGGATGCTTTAATTACTGGAAAGAAGGAGAGGGCTATTCGTTAGGCTCAAATGGTGAAAATTATGGCAAGAAAAAAGAAAACAACTGAAGAAACACCGGAAAAACCAGAAAAAGAGAAATCTCAAGAGAAAGTGGAAGAAATCAAACCTGTTCCAGAAGAATCAACTGAAGAAACAAAACCTGCTGAGGAAAGCGCACCAGCACCGAAAAAAAGGACTGGACAGGAAATTTTGTTATTTAACCGCTGGTCTTTTGAAGGTATTGAAGTTAAAGATTTGAGCTTACAAAGTTACATTAATTTAACACCGGTCATAATTCCGCACTCAGGTGGAAAACATCAACATAAAAGATTTTGGAAGACGGAACACATTTCCATAGTTGAACGTTTTATCAACAAAATTATGACACCCGGTTTAGTGGCTAAGCGAATTAAAGGTCGCGGTTCATCTCACAATATGGGTAAGAAGCAAAAAGTCATCAATATCATCTACAATGCTTTGGCAATAATTGAAAATAAGACAGGAGAGAATCCGATTCAAGTTTTAATCAATGCTATTGAAAACTGTGCTCCAAGGGAAGAAACAACCCGAATATCACTTGGTGGTATT
>JAUWMK010000217.1 GCA_030613185.1 Promethearchaeum sp. | reverse complement strand
AGATAAGGAAGAAATCATTAGCACTTATGATAGTATTATTCAATTAAAAGAAGATGCAAAAATTAAGAACTTATTGACTCAATCGAAAACTCAATATATAAACTTGCTAAATCATATTGAAAAATTAAAATTTCCAAATTCTTGGATTATCAGCTTTATTTTGAAAAATGTACCAACTTTCATTTATATGTCAGATTATAGAACATTCACGGGATCAGCAAGATTAGATGATATTCTTAAAAGAAAACAAGAAAAGAGATTAAGTGAAGAAGATAAGACTCTTTTAATGATTTTTAAACTATCTGGTTTAATTTTAGAAGATGAAGTAGTTAAAGGTAATTCAGGAGATAGAGAACAAAGACAATATGATTTAGATGATGCGGCAAAAACTTTAACTAACATATTATCAGAGAGAATGAAGCAACGCAAATACGAAATTGAATTTCGAGCTGATGGTCACCTGTTTTATACTTTTATAAAAGATGATCGAGATCCTTCATTAATAAAATTAGAAGAAAGATCAAAGGGAACACAATGGTTTATCTCATTTGATCTATTGTTTATGCATGAAAGTCAAGGAACTTTTCAAAATTGTGTCATATTATTAGATGAACCAGGGTTACATTTGCATCCTGGTGCTCAAAAAAACTTATTGGGACGATTAGAAGCTTATGCTGAAGGAAATACAATGGTTTACTCGACTCACCTCCCATTTATGATTAATTTGGAACATCCTGAAAGAATCCGTGTGATAAGTGAATCTAAAACCGGAACTATTGTAACAGATAACTTAGTCGAAAGTCAACCTGAAGCTAAACTAGTTCTTCAAGCTGCTTTAGGGATGTCAGGAAGACAAAGTTATCTTATTTCAGAAAAAAACTTAGTAGTTGAAGGTGTAGATGATTATTGGTTTTTGATTGAAATTTCACGTATTTTAAATAAATCTGATGAAAGTGGATTACATCCAGATATTTACATAACTCCATCAGGTGGTGCATCAGAAGCTGTATATATCGCCACTTTTATGATTGGACAAGAACTAGATGTAGTAGTACTTCTAGACTCCGATAAAGCAGGAAAAAATGCAGAAGAAAAATTAGTCAAAAAATGGTTATTGAGATATAAAGATGTCAACACAGATGTAATTCTATTAGGCCAAATAGAGGATACTACAAATGATTTTCTCATCGAAGATATATTCCCTGAAGATTTTTATTTAGACCATGTTAAACAAACCTATGAAGCTGAATTGAAAAGAAATGGAATTAAAGAATTAATTTTAGTAAATCGAAATATCCCTATCGTTAGAAAAGTAGGAATATTATTTAAAGAGAAGAAGTTAAAATTCAACAAAGGTTCTGTAGCAAAAAGAATTAGAAAAACACTCATATCTTATAACAATCCATCAGAATTACCAAATAAAACTTTAAAAATTGCTACAAAGTTGTTTGAGCGTATAAATAGTAAGCTGATTTCAGAATAAAATGAAAAAATCATAATTGAACCTATTGGTCTTATAATAATCATGAACTTTTAGTTCCCTGTATAATTAAAGGCTAAAAAGGAATTATTAGATAGTGGTATAGACACAATTTTGATAGATCAATTTTTAAATTCAAATTTTAAATGTGAAAATCATTTGAAATTAATTTTTGAAGCCATGTCGAATTATGATTATATTATATTTATAAAGCACAATCATAATTTGATACCTCCTTCCTTACAAAATTTAAACTATGAAGAGGATCTGAGAAAGATTGGTAAATTAAGGAATATCCATGCACATAATAAATCTCAAGCAGAGAGAGAAATTTGTAAATTCACTGAATTACTGTATAATTATTTGGAAATTTTTTTAAAAAAAAGCATCTAAATGTTTAAAAAATAACTCCAACTTGTATTTCAATGAAGAGACCATATCAAATACTCAATTTTTGGGAGTTAGCATTTACAATCTTATGATTGTAATAATAATATCATTTTTATGGTTCTAAATATATCGAATTTACAGGATCGAAATTGAAGTTTTTTTTCAGTCTCTATCACAACGAAAATAATAGCTAACAACTTTCACACATTAAATTTTTTTCATTAAAAGTGCAGCGCGTAATTGGAATTTAAATTATGAAACCTACTGGGTGATTTATGATTTCGAAGTAAAAATTGAGGATATTATCAAATTTCGGAGTGAATTGAAAAAAAATTGGTAAAAAAAATTTCATATTACTAGTATAAGACTATATTTGGGTTATCATTTCCATCTTTACAATGTTCCAATATGAATAAGTACCGTTTAAGGGGACATAGAATTCTGTCTTTCATAAACGGAAGACATATAAGAAGGAGCATAATAATGATGATCAGTACAAGCATGGTGGGAATAAAAGTTAGTGCTAATAAAATGCAATATAGAACGCTTCCTGTAAAAACAGGAGCTTTACAAACAAATTTAGTTGTTGTTTCAGGCATCATAAATTCACCAAAAAATTAAATTAGTGGTTTAATTATTACAATTACATATTTTATTATAAAAATGTATTCTTTTTTCCATAAATATTCAGAGTATTTTAAAATTGATTAGCTTAAAAATCAGATATAAAATTGAGATGATATAAAGCCTATAAAAACAATTATATATAATATATCCATTTTTATCTAACCAAATTCAAAATATCATATATTTGATTAAACAACCTGATGATTAATTATTATGAAAAAAGATCATAGTATTGGAAGTTCTGGAATTTACCAATATACAATTGAGAATCTCTCAGAATTAAACGATTTTGAAGAATTATTTAAAGGTTTTAAAAAGAAATGGTTGATTTTTCGTGGACAATCGAATTCAAATTGGCATATCCATTCAAGCTTAGAACGTCATATTGTAAATAAGCGGGGCATTCCATATTTTCGTTCAACCACATCAAGTCTAAGCAAAGAAAAATATAAAGAAGAAATTATGAAATATTTACGTGCGAATTTTTCTTCAGAATTTTCAAAACATTCGGATCCTGATATCTTTGCTTATCTTCAACATTATGGATCTTATACTCAATTAGTCGATTTTACATGGAATTTTACTGTAGCCCAATTTTTTTGCTTGTATCATAACTTAAACACCGATGCAGCAATTTGGATTATTGTTCTTCCTCGCTTAAGAGGACAGGATTCTATAAAAATGACAGACAATGAATCATGTATAAAACAATATATGGATGGAATTAAATTTGAAACCGAGAATGAAATATTTTTATCCTTTCTTAAAGGATTGTCAACAACAAATTCTGTGTCCATTCTCCCTCAACCTCATCTTTCTTGTAAACGACAAGAAAGGCAGGATGGATTATTTCTCTTTCCAACAAATAATGATGCTTCATTTGAAGAAAATTTATTTGATCTAAAACGTAGTAAAAAGCAATTTAATAATGGTAGCTTTACCCGGTTATTGAATCAAAACAATTTAAGTCGAGATGAATTTAAAAAGAAAATTATGGAATCGGAAGGAGATGAATCGAATAGTTTTAATACATTTAAAATCAATATTCCTAAACATTTTCTTGATGAATTATCTGAAATAATAAAATTTCCCTTAAAATTTGAACACTATTTTCCTCAAAACGATGAGGACAAATCAGCTTTTTGGATAACAGAGAAAACTAATCTTCATCTTGAATCCATAATATGTGATTTCAAAGCAGTAAATCCTTGGAATAAGAAGAAACCATAATTATTCTATACTGAATTAAATCCTTGTAATAAAAGCCCTATTGTTATTTGAACAAGAGCGGCAAGCTGAGAAAGTTGAAAAGGGCGGGAAAGAGTATTGGCAATTGACGTTCGGGGGAAAATCATCTGCTTGGATGTTGCAAGAGATATTTTTTAACGGGAATGAATCCTATCAACCTAAGAAACTAACCCAAGATGACTTAACTCCCGAACATATTGCTTTGCTAGAATATTTTGAAGGTCCAATTATGAAATCGCCAAAATCACTCTCTCCGGATGTTGTTCATGTCCATCGAGCAAAGGATAATCATCTTTGTTTGGAATATCCATTATTGGCCGATATGCTCGAATCGCATTTAATTAGCCATAGTCAAAATAAATTATCCCATCTCTTATTTAATATCAAATCTTTTGCTTCTTTAAATTGAATAATGGCTTTATTATCAATTTGTGAATCTAACATCCCCTTCACAAAAGAAGTTTCTTTAACTTGCATGTAATAAAGACTCTTATCCATGAATATTTCAATACCCTTCTTGAGGGAATCAAATTTTCTGGCTTTATTTCTTTCTATAAAAATATAACAACATAATAATTCGAGTTGAAATGATTTAAGATTTTTTCCATGAGTAAAATTCCATAATTTCAGCAATCGAATCAATTTTGTACCCATTCCATCTGTGTGTTTATTAAGGTTTTGAATTTTATTTTTAATAATTTCAGGTTTTGATACTTCAACCTTATTCCCATTTGGAATATTATATGTGTTGGGTTGATCAGGAATTTCAATCGCCGCTAAACAATCTATTTTGATAGAATCAAGAATTATGGGTATAGAATGAAAATATTGGTTCTGTTTTTTTATTTTTATATAAAAGGGTGTTATTTCATCTTCATCATCAGTTTCTAGTTGTTTCAATATATTCATCAATTTATTGCGTAAACCATTACCAGATAATGATTGAACTGAATCATTTGTAAATATAAAATATATATCCATATCATAGTAGTTTGGAATAGAAGTGTATCTGTCAAAACTACCCCCAAAAGCATATCCTCTAATTTCAGGAAAATATTTTTTTAATACATCAAAGAACTCCTTTACTTTTTCCTTAATTTTAGCCATATTTTCGTCGGTTATAGATATTTCTGCTAATTTTTTCTCCAAAAAGTGATTAATATTCTGCATTTTTTATATTCGCCGTAGATAATTTTCTTGAAATTATGATTTAATTCAAATAAAAAAAGCACGTTAATTTCTCAAGCATCATTATTTATATTAGTTCATTATCAGTGTTTTTTTAATAAAAAGTCTAATATATAATAGTTAGGAAATGAGTGAGAAAAATTACTATTCTGAAACTTATAAGAAAATATTTCTGAATTATTTACGATTTTCTAGATTTACCTGTAGAGATCTTCTCGATACTAAAGAGTTATTTGAATTATTACAAAAACTAGAAATCCCTCAATTTGGATTTTCAAAATTTGAAAACTTCCAAATATACATTGAATTTCTTTCAGCAGTGAATATTATTAAACCCTTCTGTGTTTTTATAAAGGAAATACAAAAGGGACTTAGAATAAAAGAAAGAATGAACAGGAATATTTTACAATCTGCTTACAAAGATAAGAAAATTATATTCAGTTCAATTATATATGGGACAAAAAATATTAAAGATAATCAAGATCTAATCTGGGATTGGAACCAATTCAATTTTTTCTGGCACCCAATTCAAATTTTCCAAATTATATCGCATTATCGTTATGTATCGTTGCATAAACTTCATAGATTGAAAGACTACCAAAATTTTCTATTGAATCATTTTCCTGATAAGAAATATAAATTTCAAGATCAATCTTTTTCGCATCATCCTTTATTAAGTACATATTTCTACACTTCTCATTGGTTAACAGAAGAGATATTAAATTTATGGATAAAAATAGAAAATATATTTTCTGGTGATTTAATTGGAAAATCCGCCTTTAACATTAATTGTCATTTTATGATTGATTTCTTTTCTGATAGAATAATATTAAATAAATTCTTTACTAAAAGTAAAAAATGGCAAGAATCATGGGAAAAAAGAATCTATCTTCTCCTTAATTCCCAAGAAATTAATATTTTTCGAAAATTTATGAAAGATATTAATTGGAATATTTCACGAAGGAGTTATTACGGATTGGAAAATTATGTAGATCTTTTTTCACAAATAAATTACGACAAATTAGAGCATTTAAAAGGATATTTATGGTTGTGGGTTAATTTAATTCAGGTATACAAAACATTATCTCAAGTGGATTTCTATTTAGCAAAATATAATAAAGATTACGTTCAAATTCAACAAAATTTAACAAATCCTCAAGTTTTTTTTCACTCAAAGGATGAATATTTTTCACAAATTAAAGATTTATTGCTTAGTTATAGTCTACTTCCTCAGAGTAATATTTGTATATATTTCGAAGGAAAAACCGAAAGAATTTTACTGACATATTGGAAAGATATTGTTTTTTCACGATTTCAAATTGATATCGGCTTATTTAATCTAAAATCAAAAAATGCTCAAAAATATTTCAAAAAAAATTTTGAAGAATTGAAAGGAATTGATCATTTTTTGTTATTAGATCAGGATACGGAAAAATATGTGGAAAGTAAAGATGCTGAATGGAAAAATAAAATTCCAAAAGAAAACTATAAGATTTTTTGCCCTGATCTTGTTACAGAAAATTTTTCAATTGAAGAAATTTTATCTGTATTTGCTCAGTATGTTGAAAAAGAAAACAAAAAAGAAACAGATCTAGAAAGAATATATCAATTTGATAAGGATGAGAAAGCAATCTTAAAGAACCAATTAGTAAATCGAGAAAAAACAGGAAAAATGTCAAAATACGAAAATATTCTTGAAGATTTTTATGCAAGTTCTTTTGGAGGTTCTTTTAATAAACTTGATTTTGCCGAGTCTCTGAAAGAATATATATTTGAATCACCCAATTCTAGTGTAGAGACTATTGCACAATATGAATTTATAAAAATTCTCAATAATTTTATTGATAGAATTCGATTTAGGAAATATCCCAAAATTATTGAAGAAATGAAAAAGTCAGAATAATCATTAAGTATTTTGGCAATAGAACTTAGAAGGAAAAAATATGGAAAGGTATTGCACTTCAATATGTGAATCTATTGATATAATTTGTGAACTTGAAGAAATTGAATATGCTGTTACTATTTTTCAAAGTAATTGGTCGATCGATTTCTACTGGAACACAAAAATCAATTATATTGATTTAAATGAAAATATATTATTTAATTTTCAAATTATCCCCTTAAAATATATCAAATTAAAGGATGAAACCAATAAAGAAAAATTGACTTCTTTAGAACAAAAAATCATCGAAAGAAAATCATATATATTACCTAACTCACTAGGTAATTTCTTCATTTTTATATTTCCTGTTCCTGCAATCCAGAAATCACATATTACTTTAATAAATATTCTCAATGAGTACTTAAATCTTTTCAGTATAACTTTTTTGAATTTGGAAAAGCCTGAATTTTATTTTCCTGTTGATATTCTTGAAATCCTTCCAGAAAAAGGGAGTTTTGAAAATATAGAAATAGAAAAGCATGAAATTGAATTAAAATATGAAGAAAAACTTAAGGATGCTTTCTACCATACTCTTACATCATATTATCAATTAAAATTACCTCAGCAAAGATATATCTACGTAGCATTAACCCGTTTCAGAGAAGCGTTATGGAATATTACAGTAGGAAATAATTTTGTTTCAGGATTAGGCTTAGCTGTTTCTGCAATTGAAACATTAGCATATGGATTTATCCCTAAAAGCGATATCCTTAATTCTTTGAAAATTGAAGATGAGAGTATTTATAATATACTTAAAAAGAAACTGAAATTTCAATTAAAAAAGGGATCCGTTTCTAAAACAGATATATCAAACATTGCAAAGAAAATTTTATCTAGTAATCAATTTCTAAAGAAAAAATTTATTGTATTTTGTGAAAAATATTTTACTCCTATTCACAAGAATCTCCCTATAGATGAAAATAACACTCAGTTTAAAAAAATGTTAAAGAATTTGTATGATTTTAGAAGCAAGTACGCTCATAATGCAATGAAATATCCCGTAACTATTTCA
>JAUWMK010000185.1 GCA_030613185.1 Promethearchaeum sp. | reverse complement strand
CGACCATCAGAATCAATATTTATTTTACAAACATTATATTGTGCTGCCTTTCTAAGTTGTGGTTCTGGGATTCCGACTGCATCTTTCAGAGACCCTCCGAAATTATTTATAGTGTTCACATAACTTTGTGGAACTGATGAAGATCCATGTAACACTATTGGAAAACCAGGTAATTTTTTCTCAATTTCTTCCAAAATATTAAAAGCTAGTGGTGGTGGGACAAGAATTCCCTCTTCATTACGAGTGCATTGTTCAGGCTTGAATTTATTAGCACCGTGAGATGTTCCAATTGAAATCGCAAGATTATCACAACCAGTTCTTTCTTTGAATTCAATAACTTCTTCAGGTTTTGTATAATGACTAACCTCTGCTGAAACATCATCTTCAACGCCTGCTAGAACGCCAAGTTCGCATTCTACAGTAACATAATCTTTTCTTGAATGAGCATATTCAACAACTTCTTTTGAAATTGCAATATTTTCATCAAATGGCAATGAACTACCATCATACATAACAGAACTAAATCCGGAGTCGATGCAAGCTTTACAAATTTCAAAATTTCCCCCATGATCTAGATGAAGGGTAATTGGAATGCTTTTATGATCTTCCCTTAATTCTTTTGCGTACTCGACAGCACCTTGGGCCATGTATCTCAGCATTGTCTCATTTGCATAATTCCTGGCACCTTTAGAGACTTGCAATACTACCGGAGATTCAGTTTCCACACATGCGCGGATTATTGCTTGTAACTGCTCCATATTGTTGAAATTATATCCTGGAATTGCATATTTTCCAGCAATTGCTTTGGTGTATATTTCTTTTGTATTTACTAATCCCAATTCTTTATAGCTGACCATTTTTATCTAACCTTTTTTGAAAATTCGTAGGTACATTAAATTGGTCATCATAGCGTATATATTTAATTGAAAGGTTCTTTATCTCCAAAATAGAATAAATGCGAGTTACAATTACAATCAGATGAGCCAAATCCTAAAACCTCATCTTTACTTAGTTTCTTTATGGTTTGAGCAATAATACATTCTTCACGGATTAATGAGGTGATTAGAATTGATTTGATTATACTTATATCAAAGGATGTAAGTAAATAATCGATATGCCAATGAATTTTTTTTAAAGATGGTGGTGCTAAATGCCTTTTTACTCGATTTATAAGCTTTCCTTTTAACGCTGATCCTACATAACAATAATATCCGCTCCCGAACTTTATTAAGCCTAATTTTCCTATTTGAATTCGTTTTTGTTTGGAGATAAATATAATTAATAGATACGATCCAGAAAAAATCATAAACCACTCCTTGGATTTGTATTATTTCTCGAAGTTCTTAAATATAAGTAAATAATAGTCTTCAGGTGATACCTATTTCTGAAAATCAGTTATATGAAGATTACATACTAGAACGTGATTTATTTGATTTTGTTGACAATTTGGAAAATTTTCAGTCTCGTCATAAGAAAAAAAAAGAGTATATAGTTAAAAAACCACATCTAATTGATTTATACCATTTAGATCATGCTGAATTGGTTATTAAAGTATATCGTCAAAAAATGGATAAAGAAAACATAAAAGATCCCAAAGAATATTTTAAGAAACTCTATTATTATGACAAGGAAACGCTTCTCAAAGAAATTGGATTCAAAGAATCAAAAATTCAAAAATATAAGGCAAATCTTGAATATCAGGCAAATCTTATGTTTTAAAACTATTAGGAGAATGTATATTTTTCCTTTTTTTTCAATTTTAAATTATTTATGTAGTCTAAATTATCTTTTATTCCAGGATTTTCTTTGGGAAGATTAAATTTTTCCGCCCTTTTTTCTTTGTCAATATTAATTCGCTTTCTATTAATTTATCTAAATGGTATTTAACTGTCCTATGATTAAGATCCATTCGATGTGCAATCTGATTTTGATACATTCCAGGGTTATCATTAATTAATTGTAAAATTTCTAAGGTTGTACGGCTTTTTCTAAGCTTTAAATCCAATTTATTTATCGGATTTTTAACAGTATAGGGATAATAAACTAAATATTGCCCGATTCTCTGTTTTTGGATTACTTTGAAAGTTTCCAATATATCTAGGTGCCAAACAAGTGTTCCTGCAGATATATCAATTTCCCTTAAAATTTCATTGAAATGGACTCCTGGTTGCTCTAAAATAAGTGTTATTATTTTATCTCTGTTTTCATTTTCTAAAACTTGTTCAATTGTTAATCTATGAGGACCGGTATTAATATGCATTATTCGATTAAGTAAATAATCACGATATTCTACATTTGTCATGATTAAACCGAAAATTGCAGTAATCAATACTACAACGATTAAGATGATTCCTAAAGTTGATGAAAAGAATGATCCGGGCGAAATTGACGAATAATTAACAACAGTTAGGATTAATTGCCCATCTACTATCTCATTTTGGTCCAAATTAGTTGATATCGAATCAAGATCGGTATCAGTAGATAAAATTTCCCAATTTTGTGTTTCATTATTAAAAATTGCCCATCCTAATGAGGATGTATCGGATTTTGAAATACCTAAATCAGAATCAATGGATGTGAATATTTCAATGGAATTTATCTCCCCCTCAATATCGATTTGATAAAAAGTTTCATAATTATAATCAACATTATATTCTTCAATAGGATAATTCTCTAAATCTTGAGAAGTAGGATTAAAATTTGCTTGATTAGGATTATTACCCGACTCCCCGTGCCAACGCATTTTATTTCCAGGATTCACTTCAAAATTTCTTCGCGCTTTAAAAAAGATTTTAATCGGAGTTGAAGCATTAATATTTATACCTATAAATCTATCTTTCAAACCATCCTCAATTTCAATATCTAAACTTGTATTTACTGTCGTGCTAAAATTTACTTGAATATTATTATCAAACGGATATTGCATCATACCATCATTAGATGATTGTGAGCCTGTGTGATGTTGAGCACCAGCCCCTTGGGCAAGACCATAAGTTAATTCAGAATTAATACTGGAAAATATCAAAAATAAAGAGACAATTGCGAATATTATTGAATATTTTAATTTTTTAACCATTTTTTTTCTCGCTTTAAAAAAATTTTAATCGTAAAAAAAAAAAAAGATTGCTAATTATTTTGTATTTTTGAGTTTATTTTTTCTTTTTGCTAATAAACAATAATCCCATAATACTACCAATTGTTGTTAATCCAATTAAAGTATATCCTGGAATGGTTGTAGTCTCTTCTTCAGGTGTAAGTATTGTCCAAACTGAGAAATGGTTTGTTTCCGCTGTTAATACTCCATTTTGGTATGTTGATGGAACTGTTACCCATTGTGCTTCTGCTTCATCATAGTATGCCCATTGAGCTTGTGGATCTTTAGTATTAACAGATAAATTGGCCTGAACGGATCCATTACAAGTAATGTTTAGTCGAAATCGTTCCTGATATTGGTATCGGTTTTGATTTTTTGCTTGTATTTTGCTTCCATTTACTAAACCAAGATTTTCATCAGATCCATTAATTCTTATTGTTAGTTCAGATTGTTCTTGAGTTTGAATTTCTAATTCAAATTCTCTATTTCCAACATTATCAACATCGACATCCATGTCGAGATTTAATGATGCATTGGTTTTAATCCGGAATTGGAATCTATTTCGGAAAGTAAATTGACTGGTTTCATTTCCAGCTATTGATCCTTGATATTGGTTATCGTTAACTGGTGTATCGTCTGGTGGTTCTTGGCCTGTAGCTAAGGTTAAATATGACCCTATGAGCAAAAATCCTACTATGCTCATTAAAACAACTTTATTGGTGATTTTCATGATTCTTCACATTTTACTGTGTTAAATAAATAATCGATTCATCGATATTTAAAGAATCAGACACACTTATCCCCAAATAATTTCTTATATTTTATAAGATTGAGAAAATAGAAACTAATAAATAATGTTTTTCAAAATAACCTTTCAAAATATCTTTTAAATATTTCAGGCAAGTCCTTCATAAAACTTTCATCCATGAAATTATATTTATTATTAAAAGGAACTTCATTTTTTTCAAACTTTTCCATCAGATAGTTATTTAATTCTTCAGCATAAGGTCTAATTTTATAGATTTTTGATTGAATCAGATTCAAATCGAAAGGAATTATCCATACTCTATAAACATAAAACCTTCTTAGAATATTATTTAGTGCTCGATTAATTCCTGAAGATTCGATGATCCCTACAGAAAAATGATTAATTTCGAGATTTTTATAATACTGGGAAAAAGAATAATCTAATGCAGTTTGGAATTGTAAATATTTTTCTGGGTTATTTTGAAGATCTTTAGGACTAAAGAAGTTATTTTGATAGATTTCCTTTATGTCAAATATTGGAAATTCATTTAGATATTTCTTAATAAATGTCGATTTGCCCGCATCTACATAACCAATAATATGGATTAGTGGGATTTTTGAATCAATTTTAACCTTAGTTGAATCTAAATTGCCCGAATTTTGAATTAATTCCGATTTCATTTGCATTTTTCATCGACAGAAAGATTATACTAAATATATTTTTAAACCTATTTAATTTTAAGATTTCTCCAAAATGTACTGATTGTTGCCTTTATTCATCAAAGAATTGCTGAATTGCCATATCTGGAATATATTTTTTGTTTTTAAATTCCACAATTTTGTTCGAATAAAAAGTAATAATAATTAGACAATAGATTTTTATAGAAAAACTGATTAAATGAGAATAAGGCAATTTACGGGGATTAATTATTTTGTCTTTTTGGATGCTATCTCTACGTGAGGTAGCTTGATTTACCTTCTTTATGGAGGTCCTCTTTTTACGCATCAGTTTGATGCGTTGTCCCCTAAATTGCCTTTCTTTTCTTCTTTTCCATAAATCCGCAATTTTACTTGTATATTTTTGAGAGTGATTTAAATGGAAATCCTTGGTTTGGGTTCAGTATTTAATCAAATTCAATTATTTCAAATACTGATTAATGTTATATTATAAATTAAAATATTAAATCAAAATAATCAATCAAAATGATCAATCCATTCTTTAGAAAAATAAGATTTCAAATCTTAGAAAATAAGATAATTGTTTTTTATGGTTTTACTGTTTTTATTGGAATTGCATGTTCTTGATGTGAATTTTATTTCTTGAAAACTCTGGCTATTCTAAGTGAGCAATTATTTTCCTAGATTCAAATCTCTGGGAAAAAAAACCTTCTTTGGTTTTATATGCCTTCTTTTCATTTTTTTTATTCACCTATTATTACTGATTGAAAAAATTTTAATAACTTCTGAAATAACTGTTGACTGGTTTCATATAATATGCGTTCTTTATTTTTATGATTTTTATATTCGATTGTTTCATGTTTTCCAATTCTCCTGGTTTGTATTTGTTGTTTAATTTTGTTGGTTTTTGTTAAACTATATATATTTAAAAAAAATTTTTTTAGAAACTTATGAAATAACTTATTTCTGATTTCTTGTAATACTCATCCTTTACTCTTTCGAGTCTTGAATTTTTCATTTTTTTATTTTTCATTTTTTTTCATGACTCCGCCAATTAATCTTATGACTTATCCATCTTTTAAAGATAATTTGCGAATTCACCGACAATAATTTACAGATTGATACGACATTATCCGCCAAAAAAAACTTAGATTAATTTGCGGAATCATGTTTTTTTTCACCATTAAGAAGCAAACTATTTTCTTTATATTTGGAAAATTACGTTCGGTTCTAATATATTTATACGAATGTAAATTTATAAATGTTTCGAAAATAACATTTATTTAGGTGTAAATATATTATATAATTAATAAATAAAAAATTAGAAATAAAAAGTGATAACTGAATGAATGAAGAAAAAAATCAAAATGCCGAAAAGAAAAAAAAAAAGGATGATTTGTTTAAATCTAAGATTAACTTTCAATTATGGGGCTTGTTTTCAATGTACAAGAGACTATCTTTAAGTGAACTGGCGACAAAGTTGAAAAAATCCAAATCAACCATTCACCCATATATAAAAGATTATCTTCAAAGAGAGATTATTGAAGTTAAAGAAGAGAAACAAATACGGGGTAATATAAAGGCTAAGATTTATGGGTTCAAAAAAGGCTATCATGAAAGAATATTTTCCTGTGAAAAAGATTCTAAATGTCTACAGAAAACAGAATTCGATAAAGAATTTGGAAGCAGAATTTTAAAAGAAAATATAATGAAAACAAAGTTACATCTTAAAACTTTAGAAACACAGTTGGCTTTTTTGGAAAAATTGTTGAATTCAGGAATTAATGGCCCTGATGAGCGTGCTATAGAAATTCTTAAAGAAATTTATACATTGAGCCCAGATGACAAGAAAATGTTTAAAAAGAAAGGGATTTTTAATACAGTTGCTTATAATAGCAAGGCTTCTCATGATCTATTGGGTCGACTGATGAGTGAATTATTAATCAAGTTCAGTGAAGAAACCGCAGGAGAAGAGGAAGAATTTCCTGATCTTGAGAAACCTTATCATTTCTTAGCATTTGGAATGCCCCTTAAATTGATGATGGAATACCTAAAATCCTAATCTAATGCCCAAATTCCAAAATACTCTCAGTTTTTTAATTTTTTACTGATTTTCATTACCCAATCGGGCGAAGGAACTACTGCTGATTTTTGATTGAGTTATGATATCAGCATTCTGTTAAATATATTCCCGCATAACCATGGCCATTTGAAGATGGTATAACCTGGCACGGATGGAATGATACATAAGAAGATATGCAGTTAAAAATATATGAAAATACATTACAATATTCAGAAGATGTAGGTTTTTCAATTGCACCAGTTGAATGAGCTTGGAATACTGTTCTTAAAGAAAAAGAAAAAAATTTCTTTTTATAGTGATTTGACAAGATGTGATGTAAAATCTTTTCAGACGGTTGCATCAGACACAGTCCTAGATAATCTTGATCTTTGGAATTTTGATCCTCCCCTTCCTAATGGTAATCCTTCAATATCTGGATTTAGCATTAATTCATTATTTTTTTTATATTAATTGGTTTTAGTCTTATTATTTTCAATCAAAGAAGAAAATTAAGGAACGATAGATGAAAGATATTTTATGCATAAAAGATGAATAATAAATTAGGATGAATGATGATACAATCCAAGTGAAATTCACATTTCCAATTCCTGCTAAGAAATGGTTGGCTAAATTTAGTCGATCTTATCCTTTATTGCAATTTAAGTTACTCTCATTGCTCCCCTTTTCTGAAAATCAAGGGTATTGTCTTCTCCAAATAGAAGGCACGAATTTAAACCAATTTTGGGAGAAATTTGCACCGGTTTGTGAGGTGAAGAAATTTAAATTAATTTTCAAAGATCAAAAATCAATCGTCTTAAATATTGTCATCGAAGATACATGGGTACTCAACATGATAATGGACGCAAAAGCGGTGCTCCATTTCCCCATCATAATTCATGATGGGATCGCTCTATTTGAATTAATTGCACCCCGTGCTAAAATTGACCAGATGTTTAATCATTCGAATTGGAAAAAATTGGAAATTTCCATCAAGCAAATTGGTCGATATTGTACAAATCCGATTCTGTCGCCTCGACAATCAGAAATTCTCACCAAAGCCTTGACAAACGGCTTTTTTGAGATCCCTCGGAGAATATCATTAAGTGATTTTGCGAAAGACATCGGAATCTCTCCAACAGCATTGTCTGGGAATATTCGGCGTATTACCAATAATTTGGGTAAGAATTATATTAATGCTTTTGATTTCAAGGGAGAAACATCTAAATAGATGAAAATTGAACAAATGAATCAGGTGTTACCAATATTTTTTTTTAATTTTTCGATCAAATATCTCTAAAAGCGAGTCACCTCAAATAAGAGGGGGAAAAAGGACCCTTTATATACTATCACGTTGATGACTAAATGTCTTTAAATAAGTCAAAACCATGTTATCGTGAATAAATTTTAAGTTTATTTTTGGAAAAATGAAAATTTATATGGATTGAAGGTAATCCATAAGTAGAACGATCTGGATTACCATTATCGTTTTTTTAAATGATTATTCAAAATTATTTTGCTTTTTTGGATAATTCTTTAAAATTGAATATTAAATTATAAATGGATTGATAACAAAAATGACTGAAGAAACAACAATTAAAACAAAAAATGATGGATTACTGGGATTATTCTCTATCATTTTGGGTTTGGGAGGAGTATTTCTTTCCTACGCTTTTATCTTTATCTTTTTAGGAGATATTTTAGCAGCTGAAACCGATGCCGCCCAAGAGTGCGCAGCCACAGCGCCCTTTTATATACCTGCTTTTGCGTGTATCGGTATTCTGGGAGGAATATTGTGGTTAGTTGCGGGTGTGGGCTTTTTCCAGAAAAAGAAGTGGGCCTATTCCGTCGCTGTAATCGCAGTAGTTATAACTCTTTTTGCCAGCTTTTGGCCAAACATTCCAGCTATGGAAAGTAAAGCTGCAGTGCCAGGGCCTTGGTTTCTGATTTTCTTCCCTAATTTATTGGTATACTTTTATCTATTAAGAAGCAAAGGGCAGGAATCTTGGAGTAAAGCATGGCTTGGCTTGGGCTCTGGTATGGCATTCATCTTGAATTTCATAAACGCTATTGCGGCAACAACTAGAATGGTAAATAGAATACCTGATTATGATGCAGCTGGTATGTACATGCTCACTATGCCTACTAATATGATCGCATCCATTCTTTTCGGATTTATGACAGTCGGACTTTTCCTAGCCAAAAAAAAAGAATTGGTACGAATTATAGGATTGGTTGGAGCATTTATGGCGATTTTTGCAGGTTTTCCCTTAGCAATCTATTCCATGTTCTTTTCAGGCCTGGATGCCTCTTTCTCTATGTTCACAATGGGTCCAGTTGTCAGCCTTTTGGTTGGGTTTATAATATTGTCTCCCAAGATGTGGAATAAAATAATGGGTATTACAGAGTGATTAAAATAGCAAAAGTTGATGAATAAATGTAATGGTTTCACAATTCTGTACTTACGGGGCAGATGACCACCTTTTCATTTATTCCTTTTTTTTCTTAAACCTTTCCCATTGGTTTCTCCTTTTTGAAACGCTTTTTGTCGTCCAACCAGACAACAGAAATATTTAAATTCTTGAAAAACTTCCTTACTTTAATGAGTACTGCTCTTGCGAAGAATGCGTCACGAAA
>JAUWMK010000106.1 GCA_030613185.1 Promethearchaeum sp. | reverse complement strand
CGATATTTAAAAAAAAATTAATGGTTGAAGGATTAATAAATATTTAAACTAAATAGTTTAATTTATTATGTGATCAAAATGCTAAAAATTAGGAATGCAATTCCAGAAGACCGTAATCAAATTGAAATGTTAACCAGATTACTTGTAAGTGAAAGGAAGGAATCCTTCGATGAGAAACGCTTTGAATGGGGGTTATTACGAAGACTTTTTGACCCATTACAACGGCAAGGAACATTCGTTGCTGAGATTGAAAATAATTCTGATGAAGCTAAAGAATTAATTGGCATGATCTTCTCAGAACTGCGAGTTGATCCATTTGGTAATTCAGAAGGACACATTAAAGAAATCTATCTTCGACCTAAGCACAGAACAGATGAAAATTTGGAAGCATTATTGAATGCAGTTATTGAACAATTAAAAAAAATGGATTTTCAAGTCATCAAAGTTAATTTAAAGCCCGATGATGAACAATCATCCAAAATATATCGCTTGTTAAATTTAAAAGAAAAATATTCTGTTCTTGAATTGAGATTAGATTAATTATTTTTCTGGGTATGACCAGACATTTTTTATTAATTATTTATGGACATATACATAAACATAAATATGTATATTTCTATTTTTAACTCATGAATAAAGAACATGTAAAGAAATATCTCTTAGATTTCATTGAAAAATCCTTTCCAACAATCTATACTCGTAATTATTCATTGAAACCATCCAATCGAATACAAGTCTTGATTGGATCTAGACGGGTGGGGAAAACTTTCATTTTATTTCAAATCATGCAACAGTTGTTAGAAAAACAAATTCAGAAAAATCAAATTCTCTATCTTAATTTTGAACACCCCCTTTTAAGTTCCATCCAATTTGATGAGATGGAATCCGTTTTTGAAATCTATTGGTCGCTTTATCCAGAATCATTACAAAAAAAATTGTATATATTCATTGATGAACCTCAAAATCTCCCGAATTGGGATAGATTAGTTCGAGCTCTTCAAGATGATTATCATTTTCCGATTTTTATTACGGGATCTTCCTCGAAACTTTTAAGTAAAGACATTTCAACCCATTTACGCGGGAGGACCTTAACTAATTTCATCTATCCCCTCTCTTTCGCCGAATATCTATCATTTAACAAGATTCACTTCAACTTATCCCATTTGTCTACCAAAGAAAAGTCAAAGATTCTTTTCTATGTCAAAGATTATTTGAATTATGGTGGTTTTCCAGAAATTGTGTTAGAATCGGATAAATTGATTAAAGTCCGGATTTTGAAAGATTTAATCGATTTAACAATATATCGAGATTTGATTGATCGGTTTTCCATAAGAAACACGAGTATGGTTAAATTTTTAATACACTTCCTCATTCAAAATTCCACGAAGCAGATCAGTATTCATAAAATCTTTAATCATTTTAAATCACAAGGAATAAAAATTGATAAAAATACTCTCTATGAATATTTTAGCATGTTGGAAGATGTTTCTTTAATTCATACATTGAAGAAATTTTCTCCAAAATTGCGTGAAAGTCATGCAACTCCCTATAAAATTTATCTGAACGATCCTGGATTTCTTAATCTATATCTAATCCAAGCCCCAGTGCTTCAGCTGGAAAACCATGTTTATCTGGAATTGTTACGCCGTTCAAAAAATATTCCTACTACACACTTTTATTATTGGCGTTCGTCTAATCAATGGGAAATTGATTTTATCATAACAGAAAAAAACGTACCTGTGCAAGCCATACAAGTATCTTATTCCTTGAAAGATATTCAAACACAATCTAGAGAAACCCGATCTCTTCATAAATTTTCTGAACAGTATCCTGCTTGTGAACTTTTTATCATCACTTTTGATGAAGGCCCTATTGAATCGCTAGACACATCCCAAATTTCTGTTATTCCTTTCTGGAAATGGTGTTTAACACCAAGCTCAAAATTGAAAAATTCTTAGATTAGTTTTTTCTAAACGTTGATGTGCGACCCGATATCTAAAAATTTTGTCATAAAATTTTGCTTAGAGATATATTACTTAGAGATAATCTGCGTATAATTTTTTAGCGCATTCAGGGCATATCCCATGAGTAAATTCCTTATCCTCATAAACTTTGAAATATTCCTCAACATTAGTCCAATAACCCTCATCGTCACGGATTTTTTTGCAATTCGCACAAATGGGAATCAGTTCACGGAGATTTTCCACTTTTTCTTCATATTGAGAGAACCTATTTGCTTGAAACACAGCGATACCAATTGCCAGTGACAACGTAAAGATCCCGAAGAGTGAATAGAATAAGATCAACTTAGTCTGCAATGATCGCGTTTCTGAGGTAAAATTCTCAGCGGGCTCGGCACTAATTATATACCATTGGCGAATGGAATATTTGAGTGAATCATAATGAAAATATTACATAATACCGTCAATCATGACGGAATTAGGGCCATGGGTGATTTCAGAGCTGCTGGAGTTTGCATCTTCAAACATCTCTGCTTTAAACTCAATAGCCCCAGCAGTAGTTTCATTTATTTCTAGATCGGGTTGACCGGACTTTGCAATGTAGATCTCTCCGATTTCAATTCCCTCGGCGTTTTCATAGTTTAGATCAAGAAAACTGGAAAAAATTCCAGGAGTTTCGTAAGAATACTTTGGAATATCAAAGATAGGCGCAAGGATGTAATCCATCCCCATATTGGCAACCAGAATACCCACGGTTTCATTCCCTACAACTAAAGGGAAAGCTATCCGAATTGCAGTGGTGTTAGTCTGTCGCGCGATGGAGATCGGTGAGATATAGATTTCTTCATGGTCACTCATTTGCAATGTGTCTTGAAACCATGATTTATCTCCTTTGTAATCAACAAGATTTTCGTCACCTTCCATAATACCCACTAAAAGATTACCATCAGCCCAAAACACACGTAACATTTCCAAGCTTGGTCGTTCGCTTGATATCGATAAGAAATACTGGAGTACATCTTGATACAAGCTCGTCGAGTTTAACTTTTCTGTATAGAAAGACCCTTCAACTTGTTCAGAGGGAGAAAGGAGGGCAAATTCATCATCCAATGTATCATTCGATGCCCGCCATCCTACAAATTCTTGTATCGGATGAAATTGGCGAATAATGCTGAAAGTATTTTCACATTCTTCCAAATTATTTCGAATTTGAATATTTAAAATATGGCACCGGTCTACGAGGATTTGATTTTTCAATTCCATCTCATCGTCGATTGTCGTATTTATTTGGGCAATGGTGAAAAATATAAAGGGAATTACAAATGCAATAATGAAAATTCCGACTGAGGAGAGAATAAATTTTTTTTTAAACGATTTCCGATTTCTTGGGCCATTCATGGTAATCAAATGTTGGGTTTTATGATAATAAAATGATATATGGAAAAATGAATTTATATATTAAAATTTTTTCTACATTTTTTCATTTTGTTATATTTCAAAATCACAATCATCTAAAATAACTATATTTCAAAATGAAAAAAACTTTAATACACCAATTCATTTTTTCATATATCATTTTGCAAAAAATTGAATGATTTGTTGATATAATATGTGGGGTAAAGATTTTTCATATTTTCATGATCTCTGGAAGGATATAAGGCTTTTATTACTATTCAATACACTTAAGACTAATCCAGATGGTTTGACATATTATGGTTTAAAAAAAATGGGGGGAGAAACAATACCTTCATCAAAAATTTATCGAATGATGAATATATTATTTGAACAAGGTTTATTGTCAAGAATTGAGGAACAAAGTGAACAAGGACGACCAAGGTATAAGTTTTTCATCTCAGAACTCGGTCAGAATTATTTTGAAAATTTAAAAAAATCACTATTAAACCAAATTGAATTTATTCAGAAGAAAATTCCTGAAATTCAGAAATATAATGGTAAAAAATTTGTAGATTGTGCTTCATTTCACATTTGGCAAGATCCAATAGCATGTTGCCTTCATAACGATATTTCTATTAAACATAAATTAGAATTTATTACTCAAATGGAATCTAAACTACTTAAGAAATTAGAATCTATTCGAAAACATAAAACAAAACTTGAAAATTTAATTGAAAAAGATAATTCAATTTCAAAACAAAAAATAAAAAAAATATAACAAAATATTATGGAGTTAAAAAAATGGTAAAAAACAATAATCAAACTGAACGAGATATCCCAAAAAGCATGGTAGTTCAGATGGTACTAAAGTATGCATGGAAAAGCAGAAAAGCATTTATTATTATGTTGTTTGCTATGATTGCTGGATCATTCTTCTCAATGATTGTTCCGAGAATAACTGAAGCAATTATAAATGGCTTAGATGCAGTTTCACTTCCAAAAAACGAATTATATCTGCTACTATTAGGTGCTGTAGCATTAAGTTTAGCATCGGCAATCATTACGGGAGTTGGACGATATTCTTCAGCAAAAGTTGGGACAAAAGCTATTTATTATCTGCGTTCAGACGTCTATAATGCAATTAATAGGCAGAGTTTTAGTTATTATGATAAAACCGAGACAGGTCAACTGGTTGCAAGAGCTACAAGCGACATTGATACCACGAAACCAGCCTTTAGCATGGGAATCACAATGAGTGTTCAAAGTATAATGACTATGATAATGGCATTAGTAGGAATCACCCTCATGCTCCCAATAATTGCTTGGGTGGCATATGTAGGTGTTGGAACGTATATATTGATAGTTGCAATAACCGCAATAAAAATGCGCCCAATTTATTTAGAATCAAGAGAAAAATTTGGAGAACTTACTACTACCACCAGAGAAAATATCCTTGGAGCTAATGTAGTTCGAATTTTCAATGCACAAAGAAAAGAAAAGGGAAAATTTGAAGCAAATAATGGTAAATTTCGCGATCTTACGATTGAAACTATCAAATTGCAAACAATCTTACGGTATACAGGTCGCACAGTAATTGGACTGATGGGAGTCGCAGGATTTTATTTAAGCGGTAAATTATATATTGACAATATTATCGAGATTGGGACTTTGATCGCCTTTATTGGTTATGTTACTATGCTAATGATGCCATTACATATGTTAAATGGTGTTATAATCAATTTTATAGCTGCAGATGCTGCAATGATAAGGGTTAAAGATGTATTAGATTCGATGCCTGAAGTAAGTGAAAAAACAGATGCAATCTCGGCATTAAACATTAAAGGAAAAGTAGAATTTAAAAATGTTAATTTCGGGTATACTTCTACATTAGTTTTAAAAGATATCACATTTACAGTAGATGCAGGTTCAAAAATGGCTATTTTGGGAACCACGGGAAGTGGAAAAAGTACATTAATAAGTTTACTCCCCCGATTCTACGACGTAACTAGTGGAAATTTGCTTATTGACGGTATTGATGTTAAAAATTATATATTAGACGGGGATAATTCCATTAGGAGCCAGATTGGAGTTTGTTCTCAAAATATATTCTTGTTCAATACTTCATTAGCCGATAATATTCGATTTGGAAAAGAAGATACATCTCGAGAAGAAGTAATTAAAGCAGCTAAAAGTGCAAATATCCATGAATTTATTCAATCATTGCCTGAAGGTTATGATACAATTGTAGGAGAAAGAGGGCATTCACTTAGCGGTGGGCAAAAGCAACGAATCGCAATTGCACGAGCTTTAATAATCCAACCAAAAATCTTGATTTTAGATGACTCTACAAGTGCCGTTGATGTTGAAACCGAATTTAAAATTCAAAATGCCATGAAAGAAATAATGAAAGGGCGAACATCTTTTATTATAACTCAACGGCTCTCAACTATTCGAAATGCAGAGAAGATATTGGTTATGGATCAAGGGAGAGTTGTGGGGATCGGAGTTCACGATGATCTTTACCAAAATAACCCCTTATACCGACAAATTTATGAAACATTATTTGTCAAACAGAAAAAAATTGACGACGGGAAATCTAAAGTTCCCGAATTAACGGAGGCAGAACAATAATGAGTCATCGTGGACCTGGTGGATTTTTAGACGATAAGAAAAAGAAAAAAAGAGATTATTCAGACAAAATTCTCTGGAAATGGATGTTTAGTTATTTAATGGAATATAAATGGAAATTTATCCCATTACTTGGGTTTCTAGCTATTTTCACAGCGGTCGCGGCATTTATTCCATTTTTACAACAAAAAATTATTGATGATGGGTTATTAGGTGGAAATTGGACACTGGTTATCAATTTACTATTAATATATGGTCTTTTCACCATTGGATCGACCATTGGATCGGGTTTTGTAAACTATACCATGGGAAAAATTGGAACTAATGTTATTTATAAAGTTCGAGAAGAAATTTTTGATAATCTCCAAAATATGTCTATGGATTATTATGATAAGAGCCATTCGGGTGATATTATTTCCATAGCAACAAATGATGTCGATCAATTAACTTTGGTATTCGGAGGCCAATTGTCTTTGGTTATTGCGGATGCTTTTAGAGGTCTTTTGATGATAGTATTAATGCTTGTTATGAATTGGGAACTAGCATTATTATCCTTCCTAGTGATTCCGACCTTCTTAATTTTAATGATGACTCTTCGGAAAAAAGCTAGAAGTGCTTTCAAGGTTACTCGCAAAACAATTAGTGCAGTTACCCAAAAAGCAGAGGAAAACATTTCAGGGATGAAAGTAATTCAAGCTTATGGAAAACAAAACAAAGCTGCTCGGGAATTTGATGAAGCAAATATTAAAAATCAGCAAGCGACTTTGAAAATTCGTAAAATAATGTCCTATTATATTCCAATTATATTCTTTGTCATGGGTATATTCTCATCATTAATTCTGCTTTACGGTGGATCTGCAATTATAGACGGAGTTTCATTTTTCGGAAAAAATGTAATATCACTTGGAACTCTTAATGCAATGAGCAATTATTTAATGCAACTTTTTATGCCTATAATGTCAATCGCGATGTTCCAACAATTTGCAGAAGGTGCATTAGCTGCTGCAGAGCGGATTTATAAACTACTAAATGAGCAATCAGAAATTCCAGATCCTAAGAAACCTGCCGAATTTACTGATGTAAAGGGTGAAATTCAATTCAAAAATGTTACATTTCAATACAGTGAAAGGGAAACAAAAAAAGAAACAGAAATTGACGATCACCTTCCAGAATCCATGCCTAAAGAGCGACGAGAACAATTGAAACATCTACATCAACTCCCAGAAGATGAACGTAAGAAAGCACTGAGTATGATGCCAGAACAGCAAAGAATCAATTTTTCAAAAATGCTTCATTTGATGGAAGAAACTTCTAAAATTAACACCAAGAAGATAACAAAATCAAAGAAGGCACGCGAAAACAAAAAAATCAAGCAAAAAATGTCAGATATGAACAATCAATTGATGCAAAGTAGAATGGAAAACATGCAAAAAATGCTGAAAGATCCTGAAAATATTCTTAAACTTGCTTTAGAACTTGAAAAACAATTGAGTGGAGAAAGGGGCGCATCTTTAAGCTCTGGAAGCAGTGGAGAAATGGGAGGTGGAAGTGGTGGTGGCGGTGGTGGTGAGGGTGGAATGTTATCTAAGATTCCTCGAAATCAAATGCTTACCATCTTATCCTCTGACAAAGTTTCTGAAGATATTTTTGAACAATTCTCTCCGATAGTTAAGCAACTCATCAAGGAACACAAAGAAATCGAAGAACATAAACTATCTAAAGGTGAAATTATCAAAGATGTAACCTTTACAATTCCTGCTGGAAAAACAATTGCGATTGTTGGCCCTACAGGTGCTGGAAAGACAACCCTCATTAAATTGATTGCCAGATTTTACGATATTAAAGATGGTGATGGAGAAATCTTAATTGATGGGATAAATATTAAAGATATCAAAAAAGATGATCTCCGGAAAAACATTGGAATGGTACCTCAAGATAGTTTCTTATTTACCAATACTATTTTAGAGAATCTATATTATGGCAAGCCAGAGGTTGAAGAGATCGTGATGACCGAAGAACTAATAGAAATTTCGAAATTTTTAGGGCTTCACAATTTTATCGATAACATGCCTGATAATTATGACACACATTTAATTGAAAATGCTTCAAATCTCTCAGTTGGGCAACGTCAATTAATAGCCTTTGCGCGTGTTCTTATGGTGAATCCAAAAATCCTTATTTTGGATGAAGCAACAAGTTCTGTGGATCCCTATACAGAAACCCTAATCCAAGATGCACTTGATAAAGCTAAGAAAGGGCGCACAACAATAATTATTGCACACCGACTCTCTACCATTAAGAATGCCGATGAGATTTACGTGCTTGAAGATGGCAAATTTGTTGAACACGGATCCCATGAAGATTTACTGGCGTTAAATGGAAAATATGCAAACTTAGTCACGATGCAAGCTCAAAACTAATAGCCAATCTCTATTTTTTTTTTATTAATTTTTTCCGAATTACGATAGTGAACCATTCTACCGAGAATTTAAAATTCTTCTTTTCCCAAAGCAATATGATTCCATACCATAAAGCTATTTGCATCCCCACAAAAATAAACACTTCTAAATGTAGAATGAAAGAAGTTTGAGGAAACTTTTCCCAAAGAGGAATATACCACTTCATATTCAAAATACATAATACACTTTCAAAAATATAAGCCGTCATAGTTATTTTCCCATATCGTTGCCAAATACAAGTTGACTTAATTATTTTTTCTGGAGATTTCTTGGAATATTCCACAAGTTCTATGAAAATGATCATCAAGATTTGAATGACAGCAAAATCGAGTATCTGAAGTTCTAAGGGAAGGAATAAACCAAAATCTTCAGTAGAGAGGTTAAATCCGTTAATTAATATCAAAATACCTGCAATACTGATAAAAATAATTGAAATAAATAATGCTAATTTTCGAAAGAAAGCGCGACTTTTTTCCTTAGCAAAACCAAACCCATAAATTATACCCACAAATCCAAAAGCAAAATTAGGAAAAATGCTTTGGGGAGGTCCAACAATAAACTTTAGGAGAAGAGTAATCCCATATCGACCATCATTAAGACTCTCCCAAAATAAACCATCAAACAAGTTATGAAATAATGATGATAATAAATACCAAGCAGCAATTAATCCCAAGAGAATTAAGAAATTGCGTTTAGGTTTGTAATATCCTTTTTTTCGTAATAGAAGAACTATAAGTCCCACATTAAAAATTCCACTAAGAGCAATTAGCCCAATGGCATCAGTTTGGAAAAATACTTCATAATCAATATTGGAAAAAGTTCCTGTTTCTAAAATTCCGGTAAATAATGTGCGCTGAACGCGACCATTCCAATTTAAACCATAGTGGAATAAAAACACATGAGCAAGGGAAGCACACAACAAAACTGAATAACTAATGAGATTTTTTTTCACAATCTGGGATAGAACAGGATCTTTGAAGGATATGTCTATGTGACTTTTATGATCCGGATTATTTTCCGATTTGGACTTGATATAATTTCTGACATCTAAATAAAAATTGTAGGAAAGGGCATTTGCAGAGATTAAAACAAAAACGGGTGCACTCGTAGCGAGAAGAATAATTTGTGAGAAAATAATAACAGCTAGAATGGAAAATTCTTCCAACGGAATTAAATTCGTATCCCAAAACATTAGATGGGAAAAAGAATGAGCAGCAATAATGATCATGGTGCAAAATCCACGGACGGAGTCTAAATATAGAAGACGCTTCCGAGGTTCTCGTTCCATAGAGGAAAAAACCCTTTGCAAAAAAAAAAGATTTCTAGATATATGTATCAAAGTAAAGGAAATTTAAAAAAAGATAAAAACAAAAGAAATATTATTGAAAAATTGGAAATTTTAATGGTGCTAATATGGCAAATATAATTCCTTATAACAATCTTCTTATAATTCCAAGTTGGGGGGAACTTTTAGGGTATCCAACTTTGGGTAATTACTTATCTCAGAAAGTATCTAAAATAATCACTGATATTGTAATCTTCTACGCTGGGTCTGAGTGTACTTTAGAGACGGATCACGGAAAAATTCATTTAGTTTTTGGATTAGGGTATTATTATACAAAATTTGAACTTAATCCGGGTGAATATATTATAGATCACAGACAATTGACTGGACTAATTCTCCCCGATTTTGTTGTAAACTACATGGCAAAATCCAAGAATTTATCCTCAAGTGATGAAAGTGACCTAATATTTAAAGAAAAAATAATTAAAGTCCCTTTAAATTTATCAAACAGATCAGATAATGCAATAACATTTATTAAAGGAGCACTTATGAGAAATGTTTTTACTCCAAATAAGGAAATCTTTTTGGAGATGATGAAACATATAAGTGATCCCAATAGTTATCAAATTGAGAAATTTGGTCATCAAATTTTAAGTGCTCATCCTGAATACTTCAATAAAATAATGATGTCGCATAAAATGGAGGGTTTCCCAAATCATTCTTATTTCAACCCTACTGCAGGAATTGAAAGCATTGATTATGGTTTTGATGATTTTGTAATGGAATTTTTCAATCAACAAGATCATGATTTGATTAGATTGAACTTACAATTATTAAAGCAAGTATACTCAAAGATTGAGATTGATCCGATGTATCTCTATTCAATAATAGAAAATAGTGCAAACCAATTGAACTCTCTATTTATTCAAAATGTTCTACCAGAAGAGGAAAAAAAGCCTCCTGTTGATTCAATTGAAGCCATTTTTAATACTGCCGATTATAATTTCAAAACTGATGTAGAATGGCCTGAAAAATTTAAGAGAAAGTCAAAATTGTATTATGAAGCAATGATAAAACCACCTCAATTGAAAAAAATCGAATATATTGCTAATTCGATAGAAAAAACTAAAATTCCCATAAATTATAAAATTGGACCTGTTGAACAGAAAGAAAAATTTGAATTAAGTTTCCTAAAACATGAAGTTGTCGAAATAAAGAATTTACCAAAAACACCTGAAGGAAATATTGTAGAAATTCTTAACTACCTTAGTTCCATTGTTGAAGGAGATTTCGATATGATCTCTGTAGGAAAAGCATTTGATTCAGCAAGAATCAATATTCGGAAGATAATTTTACAATCTGATTACATGTGGGAAATGAGCAAGTATTCTAATCATTACCAACGCCAAAAACCAAATTTGGGTTTAAATCAACGCGACAAAAAAGATTTATCGGAAAAAATCAGTATTTGGATAAATGAGATAGAAGAGGAAGAAAAGAAAAAGAAAGAAGAAGAGGAAATCGAGCGAAGAATTCAAGAAGAGATGAAAGCTAAGGAATTAGAGAGAGTTAGAGAAGAAAAAGAAAGATTAGAAAAAGAAAAATTAGAAAAAGAAAGAATTGAGAAAGAAAGAATTGAAAAAGAAAGATTAGAAAAAGAAAGAATAGAAAAAGCAAAAGCAAGAATTGAAAAGGCTAAACTATTAGAAAAAGAAATCTCGGCTAAATCAACTGTGGAAAAAGAAAGAATAGAAAAACTTGAGATTCCTGAAACTTTAGAGACCCAGATTATGCAAATTGAACAACAAATAGTTGGTCTTCAAAATATCAAACCGACAGATAAAAAAAGTCGAAAAGAAAATAAGAAAGCAATTAAAGATTTGAAAAAAGACACCAAAAAACTCAAAAAATCTTTAAAAAAGAAGAAAAAGGGAAAAAAGTAAGAATATGTTAATTGAAGAAATTTACGAATATATGCAAAAAAATGTATTAATACATTTTGCAACCATCAAAAATAATCTTGAATATATGTGAAAATTCATGATGGTTTTCGAAATATAATACAAATATTCATAATATTCTTTAAAGGTTGAAAATTTGCATCAATTTTCATACATTTGCTCCCAAATTTAACAATTTTATCATAAATACGACGAAATACTGGATTTGAAATATATTTTTTTCTCAAATTCTTCAAATCAGATTCCATTTTATCTGGATTAGCTGCTTGATATAATTGAACACGCATAGCTTGACCATATACCCCAAAAAAGGATAATTCTTTAAGACCACGAGAAATAAAGAGATTTCTCAATTGATCTAATTCATATCTCCGATAATGCCCTATTAAAACATCTTGGTGAGAATAATATTTCATTCGATGGGGAACTGAAATTACCAATAATCCTTTTGGTTGAAGGACTCTTACCATTTCAGAAGCAGCAAATCCATCATCATAAATATGTTCAATTACATCTAATCCAACAACCAAATCAAATGAGTTATCTTTATAAGGAATTTGCGTTAGTGAACCTTCTGAAGGATGATATCTCTCATATCGTGCATACGGTATTAAAGGCTTATGAGCTATATCCATCAAAATTCGATGGTCTACATTATCTAGAAAATGAATGAATGAATTACCACTGCAACCTACCTCAAATCCAGAGTTAAAATGGCGATGCTTTCCTATTCTTTCTTTAATAATGTCATATTTTGCCATTGTTCCGGGAGATATGTTATAATCTATTAAAGTTCTATCTGTGAAATTAAGATGTCTATCATAAAACTCTTTTTTTCTTGCAAGTTCCAATGGCATTAGTTTAGTTTATGAAACAAAATAAAAAATTATTTTTATTCATCCTATACAAAATAATTTTATTTTATTTTATTTTTTTTTGCCCCCTTCTTAATCGAATGAGACCAAGAATACTAACTGTATCAATTATTAAACCATTAATTTGCTAATATGAAACATTTATATAATAAATGAGATAATTTGTGAACATATCAGAATATTAATCTGATAAATAAACGAGATGAAGAAATTGAAATCAAAAAAAATAGTAAA
>JAUWMK010000155.1 GCA_030613185.1 Promethearchaeum sp. | reverse complement strand
AGATAAGTTTGAATAGGTGTATCTAAATCAAGTCTTCCTTCTTCTGCTAGAATCATTATACCTGTAGCAGTAAAAGATTTACTGAGGGATCCTATTAACATTGGGGTGGAATTAGTTAAATCTGTGGGATTACTATTGCTTAAATAACTCTTCATGAGAACTGTTTCGTTTTCATTAATGATTCCTAGGTTAATACCCATAAAAAGATTTTTTTTTAGTGATTGATTCATCAATGTGTCAATTTCTGCATTATCGATTGATTTGGCTTCTTGAATACTGAATTGAGTTCCTGAGAAAAATAAAATATTGCAACTGAGCAAAAAAATGCAAAATATTACATTTTTCTTTGATTTAGATACCATACGATTACCTTGTTGTACAATGGTTATAAATGAAGTGTTTGAAGAACATTTATACTTTTTGGAAGCGAGCGGGGAAGAGACATAATTTCCAATCTGGTTTCAGTGAGAAAAATCAATGTTTAACCTTCAAAAACAGAAAATTTATCTATTTCTTGTTATAATATCTCATAGTTAGATTTTCGTTACCAAGTCTAAGTCTTAGTAAAATGCTCATAGAACGTATTATAAGAAGCCAAAATAGAATACCGACAATTTAGAAAAAAAACCCCGATTTTGTGAAACAAAAGTTTCACCTCCGAGTGGTCTTTAACTTCACAGTCAAAATTTTTGCGTTTCATCCCCTTGAATTCTTTGGGTGCCTTCAGCGCTGCCTTGTATAGTAAATTCGGTAATTTCTTCAACTTTACCGAGCAACAAATTGAACTGCTTGAGAAGATTTTGATTTAAGTGAATTTTAGAAGCATCATTGGTGAATTCAATCTCCAACTGTTAACTGTTTAGAAATATTAACATGAGAATTTCCCAGATTAAATTATTTGAAAATGAAATAAATAATAATTAAAAGAAGAAATTGGAAATTGGAATAATAGATTTTGCCAATCAAATAATTCAAATTCATCATTATCTTCCAAAAATATTGCAGGATATCTCCCTTGCTGATTACCATGGCCAGTGATAATGACTAATCCATTCCCTTCATTAATTTTTTTAATATTGAAAGAAAGAATTATATTGAACAAGATCAATAATAATATGATTAGTGGAAAGAAACGCGTAATAATATAAATTTCCACTTCTTATAGGAATGATTTATAATGAGTTATAAAATTGAAGAACTTGAAGGAATCGGGCCAAAATATGCCGAAGCTTTGAAAAAAATCGGGATTATAAAAACCGATGAACTGCTTAAAATAAAGCAAAAAGATGTCGTAGATGTTGCCAAGAAAATCGATGTTCCAAAGAAAAATTTAGACAAATGGATAGAAATTGCGGATCTTATGCGCGTTAAAGGTGTTGCGGAAGAATATAGCGAAGCACTTAATCGCATTGGGATTGATTCAGTGAAGGAATTCAAACATCGAAATGCAGCAAATACATTAACCAAGTTAGAAGAATTAGATAAAGAATCCCCTGATATATTACGGAAACTTCCCAATGTAGATATGATTAAGGAATGGATTTCTGAAGCGAAAAAACTTCCAGATCTTGATATTAACTAAAGTTCTGGATTTTTTAGATATTTTAGATTTTTTCCTCCTTTATTTTTTTGTTTTCTTAATTTTTGTTTTTTCAGAATTTTAAACCGAATTAGTTGATAATAAATCAATTAATCTCTCTAAATTATGGATTTTGGGAAAATCTATTAAAAGAAAAGTTAAATAGGCTTTAAGATATTTCTCACAAGCCTGCTGTGCATGAAAACAAACAATTGTATTTAAGGAATGAAATTCTACTAATTTTTGAGCAGCTTGAAGATCGAGGGCTGCTTTTTTAAGCCAAGATTAATTAAATCATTAATACTTTTTTTCATAAATAATCTTTCCTTTGGAGATAATAGAAGTAATAAATGCTTGTGGTACGTCACTCCATTCATCGATTTCCTTTTCTGTGTATACGATAATATCCATTGGGAAAATTATATTAGATAATTCAAAATTAATCGGGATAGATCTTTTATACCTTGGTAATTTACTATCTTTTAATATAACTAGTATGTCAATATCGCTTTCTTCTGTAAAATTCTTTCCAACATAAGAACCAAAAAGAATTATTTTTTCCGGATTACAGATCTTTTTAATACGAGAAATGATATCTTGCATAATATCCGGTGTTATTTCTTTTGGTTTAATCAGAGCCATTTTCTTAGTACAATAAACAGAATTTGGAAAAATAAACTTTTGCATAATTTCACGATTTTAGGAAGTAAAGTTCTTTGTGTCTTTATGAAGTGAACTATGTTTTCTGGGAAGCCATATATTTGATATCATACCAAAGTTTTCCGAGATTTCTAAGGACTCAATACGATCCTAACTAATGGGTATCCAGGGTGGTTTCCTCATCCACCAGCTCCACTTCATATTCTTCTAGATAGCGTTTTTTAAGCCAATTGAATTGAAATTCCTCTTCAAAGACGAACCAAGTTTCCCGGATCTCGGGGTAATTCAGCAGTACATCCTTAAATGAACGAAAAGGTTTTCTACGACGCATTGCTTGGGCAAGGTGTGGTTTAGCTTCTTTTACATAGGGGGACGCAGTGAAGGCTTCCATGATCTTAAAAGCTTCCGGGGAAATCATTGTGAATATCTCCAAATAGCGGCTTCCGAGTTCGGTCTCTATCAATTCCTTCAGAATAATTACTTCCTCTTCCTCATCCATGCTAACCGAATCTAATGAATCTTCGACCAGGAGAACTTCGACCTTCCCTGTTTGCAGATCAAAATAAGCTTCTGTCGGGGAATCGATGCCACTACCGATGTGACTGCACAGTTCTCTTTTGGTCCCGGAGGTTATAACTTGCAGTTTCAGTGAGGGATCAATTTCACTCATAAGAAAGAATAAATGTGTGTAAAATATAATCTTTGTGTTGGGTGTTGGGTGTTGGGGGAAATCCATAAAAACTTTACTATTACATCATTATTAGATAAGATCTTACGCTTAAAAAATTATAAGATAGATTATTCAAATCTTTCTAAAATAATGATTCGATATGGTAAAATTAAAAGAAATCCAAAATGGGTGCTTTTACATTTTAGCAATTAAATCGGATCGGGTAATTATTCCAGAAATTTTTCCCACGCAAACAGTTAAAACTGCAGGAAATACTTGAAGAATCTGATAAACGGATGATAAATGGCTGTTTTCGTCTATAGTTGGCAGTGTGTCTTCCATTATTTCGCGGATTGGCCTTTTTAAAAATGAATCTCGATTTTCGATTAAAGAAGACTTCAAGAGTAATTTTGATGTAACACAGCCGACACAAGTTCCATCTTCAACGACGGGAAGTTGGTCATATTGCTCACCCATTTTTTTGATAGCATTTTCGACAATATCCCCGGGTTTTAAAGTTATAATAGGGAACGTGGCAAAATTTTTGGCAGAGTCTTCACTATTTTTTATTTGTTTATTGATTGATTGCGATAAGATTTTAAATATGGCTTGGGCGGTTTCAAACGATGGCTTTTTTTTACCGGATTCAATTTTTGCAATCATAGATTGGCTAATACCCGTGTTTTCCGCCAACTTTTTCTGTGTCCAATTTAATTTTTTCCGAAATTTCGCGATATTTGCCAGGTCTGGAAGTTCCATAATATCATAAAAACCGCATTCAATTAATAATATTCCCTTAGGTCATAATTTTTCACATATAATATTAATAGAAGGAATAATTGGTTTTATTGGACAAAATCTAAAATCAAATCTAAAATCAAATCTAAAAACAAAAAGTGATTAAAAATGATTACAGAATTAGAACAGGCAGCATTGAATGAATTTGGCATAGAAATCCATCGAATTACATGGTGGGCACTAAATAAATTTCAAACTGGATATATCGAAGAAAGCGGTCATGTTATAAGGCTTAGGGTACTAATCAATTCCTTTAGTGAAAAATCGCGCAAGATGAGTTATATTTCCCATTGTAAGAATAGAGCGAATTTGAATTGTATTGGAATGTCTTTTGATAATCTCCCGGAAGCTCAGCAGCTTAAAATACAAAAAAATGAGCTAAAAAAATTACACGATTCTATCGGGAATTTGACCGAACTTCAAGAACTAGATCTATCTTATAATTATTTGACAGCATTACCTGAATCTTTTGGTAGTTTAAAAAACTGGAAAAGTTAGATCTCAGGTGGAATCACCTTGCTTCATTACCAAAATCCTTTGGAACTCTCAAAGAGCTTAACAAACTCGATTTAAGCTTAAATCACATCCCAATCTTACCGGGATCCTTTGGAAACCTTATAAATCTTGAAAATCTTAATTTGGAAGAAAATCCTATAACTTCATTTCCAGATTCTTTTAGAAGTCTTAAAAAGCTGAAACAAATCTATTTAGGCTGGAATTCTATTCGATCATTATCAAATTTACCAATAACTTGTTATTCATCAGCATTTTTTGGGTATGGGACTTTAAATTTATCAAATACAGGTATGAAACTAATAAAGCAAAAAGATCACAGAGCAATTTTTAATTTTTATAGAAAAACACCATCAACGCTAGCAGAGCAATACATTAAAGACCCTGATTCACTAACCTTAAGCGAAAAGAAACGATTGGCATATGAAGGTGGTTTTCAAGAGCGTCAAATGCTCGAAATGGATTTGAAACAGAGCGATCCTATTTTAAGACAGATCAATAAACGTTTATAGGATTTTAAAAAGACCTTAATCATCCCAATTAAAGAAAAATATTTGTTATCTTAATCTGTAATATAGTTGTGAAGAAATTTTATGGCAACAATTAAAGAAGCAGCCTTAGAAGCTATTAAGAATATGTCAGATGAAAGCACTGCAGATGAAATTATGTATGAAATACATTTTATCTCACAAGTTTTTATAGGGCTTAAAGATGCTAAAGAAGGAAAAACATTGTCTACGGAAGAATTGCTCCAAAGGGTAAAGAAATGGGCCAAATAAGGTGGACCGAGGGAGTAAGTTCTGATCTGGAGAATATTCACATTTATTTCAAAGGATTCTCCAATTTATGCAAATCAGTTCATAGAAGCTCTTTTAAATTCAACGGGGATTTTAGTAAAAACACCTAATTGTAGGCGTAAAGTTCCAGAACTTGAAAATTATGGATTCAGAGAACTTATTTATAAAGGATATCGCATTGTTTATTGAGTGATTGATAATTCCAAAGATATCGAAGTGCTTGCAATCGTAAATTCATCCCATGATCTAAATTCTAATATGATTGAAAAATGAAAAATAAAAAATGAATTTAAATTATTGGATTATATTATCTGCCAAAAATTATTCAAAAGAAAAGAAAATTTTCACAAACCAAAAACTTTCGATAATCTGTGATTAACAGAGGTAAATTCCACTAATTATTATGGGCATAATAATCGAGATTAAAAATAGGATATTCATGACCTAGTTATGGGAAAATCTTCCAGGTTTCAAAAAAAAATTGCGTTTAAAAATGCGATAAAGACTAAATCTGCACATGGCACCTTAACATCCTCCTACCCAATACTCAGCACAATATCCAAGAACTCTTCAATTCAAAATCTTTCAATTCTACTTGCTGAACTTTTTCCAAATGGGAAAATTTATGATAATCTGGATTATAGAGAAAATTGGATGAAAATTAACGATTTTAGAGATGAAATCGACCCAGAAGAGGATTTTGATGAATTATTTGGAAATCGAATTGGTCTTACCAAACTTGATTTACCTTTTTTGAGTGATCCTGAAAAAACTCGTATGATTCGGATACTACAAGCGAAGTTTAAATCTAAGACCATATCAAAAGAAAATCTAGTAATATTAGCACAATTTTATTTACAGCTCAGATCCACCTCAAAATATTTAACCATACACCGATATATATCTAAAAAATATCCTCAGGATCGGATATTGATTTATCTACAAGGACTCAAATTGTTACTGGTTGAAAGAAAATTTGACCTAGCATTGGTTAAACTTCAAAAAGCCCATGATGCGGGGGTGAAAGGTGAATTTATAGAATTATATCTCGGAAATGTTTATAATAATTTAGGTGATTTCATAAAAGCAGAAAATTATTATAATAATGCTGTAAAACATAATGAGAATTATTCTGAAGCTTGGTACAATTTAGCTGTCATTAATTATAATCATAAAAAAGATCTCCTACGCTCCGAAGAATATTTTCTGCGGAGTCTCTATGCAAATCCCTTATATTACAATGGATGGTACGGGCTCTATATATTCTTAAAACAAAACCTCTCGTCCCTTTCCGAATGGGATGAAGATGACAATCCAACCATTTTAATTGTGTTCTTATTATTATTTGCTCCCTACCATGGTCGAATTGATGAAATTCTCCCTGATTCGGAATTAACTATTTATGAAATCAAATATATCTTCTCCTTATCAAATGCACAACGAGAAGGTTTGAAATCTTATTATCTCGATATTTGGGCTAAATTGAAAGTAAAATATAAAGATTATTTAACATTTTTTGACCATCGAAAAGAAATATATCATGAATTCAGTTACTTTGGCGAAATTATATCAAATGTGTTTACAAAGATTATCTCCCATCCTCGATTGAGGCTTAAAGAGGATATTTTTTAAATTAATTAAGGCTTAAGCAAATCTATTTAGGCTGGAATTCTCTTCGAACAATATCAAATTTACCAATAACTTGTTATCCATCAGCATTTTTTGGGTATGGGACTTTAAATTTATCAAATACAAGTATGAAACTAATAAAGCAAAAAGATCACAGAGCAATTTTTGACTTTTATAGAAAAACACCACCAACGCTAGCAGAGCAATACATTAAAGACCCTGATTCACAAACCTTAAGCGAAAAGAAAAGATTAGTATATGAAAGTGGGATAAAAGAGCGTCAAATGCTCGAAAGGAATTTGAAACTTGGTGATCCGATATTAAGACGTTTATCGAATCTTAAAAAGATTAAAAAAGGCAATATTTAGCCCATTTTTTAAAAATTCACTATTTCCATTAGTTAATTGAATTCAATGTGTCTACTCTTTTATAATATATATATACACAGATTATGTATACATCTTTCTAGTGTTTCAAATGAAAAAGCAAAAAATCTTAGTTATTGTAAAAGCATATCCTGAGAAAAGTACTAAATACGACTCTTCGATATGCACTGCTGGATTAACAGAGAACTCTGAGTGGATAAGAATATATCCCATCAGATTGAATATATTCCAAAAAAGCCAGAATATATTAAAGAAATGGAATTGGATTGAAGCCAAAATTGAAAAATCAAATGAAAAACTAAATAGAAAAGAAAGTTATAAAGTTGATGAAAGATCTATACGCCTAATTAACTCTGAACTTACAAAAACTTACCGGAAAAACACATGGGATGAAAGAAATAAAATTCTTCTTCCATTATTAAAAAAATCGAGAGAAGAATTGGAATTCCTAAAGCTAACTGAAGATATCTCAATCGGCCTAATAAAACCTAAATCATTCGAGTTTTATATTCGAAAACCTATAAATGAAATTAATGTAATTGAGAATAAAATCTCGCAACTTACACTTGAAGGAACAAAAATAAGAATACCAGATGAAATTGGAAATTTTTTTGCTTATAAATTTAAGTGTGATGATCCTAATTGTAAAGGGCATGATACAATTTGCGAAGATTGGGAAATTAGGGAAGCATTTCGCAGTTGGCGTAAAAGATATGAGGATTCTGAAACTTTAAAGGAAAAATTAATTGAAAAATTTCAAACTTTTATGGAATCCCGAGATTTATATTTTATAATGGGCACAACTAATCCGTACAATAAATGGGTAATCATTGGATTATATTATCCGCCAAAAATTATTCAAAATAAAAGAAAATCAAGTTTAGATCAATTTGTGAAATCTTAAATTGACAACACATTTTCTCCCACGTTTTTTAAATAATTACCCACTTCCCTGCGGTGACATTGCGCCACATCTTTTTCAAAGCACATCAAGGCAATTCTTTTATCATTTGCTAATATCCGAATCTTTTGTAAGTATTTTTTCTTATCTTCTAATTCATGTCGATATTTTGCAAATAATAATTCATAATCTTGCTGATTGTGCAAATCTTTACGTAATTTCGGCTCAATTCCCAACTCAGGGATGTGAATATAAGCAATTTGGATACTTTTAAGCGTTTTTTGCAGCCGATTTTTATTAAAATTATATTTCATTGAGTGTGGGTTGTATCTGATATCCATTAAGATTTGAATATTATTCAAAATCAATTTATGCATAAACTCATCAACATCTACTCCTTCATAACCGATTAAAAAAATTCCAGGCACACTATCCAGTTTTTTTGGCTTTGATATAAAATTTCGGATGCTTCGACAGGAATAATCAGGGTATTTTGTATAAACATAATCGATTAAATTTTCGATGGTTGGGAATTTTTGTAAAGTATTATTAATAAAACTTAGCATATTTTCTGAAATATCCGATTCTATCATTCCTTTTTGCGTCAAAATGTAGGATTCTTGATTATTAGCTTTTATCTCATTTAGATAACCTTTTTTTTGAAGGTAATTTAAGTCTGAATATATTTTGAATGAAAACGGGGCATATTTATAAGGATGAAAATGATACATTGAAAATTTAGGGGGATTTTCCTTTTCAATCAGAAACATAATCTTCATTAATGTAAGTTTGTCCAAACGATTATTATTTCTTAAATTTTCAAGAACCCCCAAAAGCAATTTCTGTTTTTTATTCATATCAGATAAATCCTTGTTTAGTTATTTAAAAAAAACCTCCAATATAAATTACTATATAGTAAAGAAAAATAAATTCACAGTACTTTTCCATTTAACTTGACAATCCCTTAAGATTATTATTTAACCGATTCCACAACTTTTTGAAAGCAGAAATGCCAAACTCTTGGTAAAATGCCCCGAAGAAAAGAAAAAAAAAATTTTCGAATCTTATTTTTTAATCCTATTTTTAAAGAGAAAGACCATTCCAATAATTGATACAATAAAAATCAAACTTATCGGATAACCGGCAATCACAAAATCTCCGTTAGTACCAGTGGGATCATCTGGTGGTGTTTCATGAGGGTCGGTTGTAGTATCACTATCGGGATAATCACTGGCATTAAGTAGGTCGGTAGCAGCAGCGACTTCAATTCCGTCGTAATAACCATCTCCATCTGTATCATCAACAAGAGGATCTGTTCCAATTTTTACTTCAAATCCATCATTTAAATTGTCACAATCCGTATCACTAAGTAAGAAATCTGTGTTATATATCGAATATTCATCATAATCAATTAACCCATCTCTATCACTATCTATTTTGGCAATAATATTTTCTTCAAAGCAAGCCCATCCATCAGTCCAAATTTGATAGTTGAAATCTCCATTTCCATTATCAACTAATATATTGTGAGTTACTAAAGTGCCATAATCGTCTCCACAGGAAAAACCCAACATAGTATTATTGGTAATAGAATTTTCAAAATAATAAGCCCACATACCACAATTTTGAATCCCCATTGAATTATGGTGAATATTGTTACTAATAAACGCATTATTATTTCCTAAATTATTTATTCCTGCAGTACTGTAATCTTGATAAAAGTTATTATTGAAAATTTCACAGTTTGTAACTGAACAATTATCGGAGCTTATTATATAAATTCCATTTTTTCCCGCAGTTGAGATAGAACAAGTATTAACAGTTATATTATTTGCATTAGATAAATAAATTCCATTACTCTCCGTTCCAGACATTCCTCCAAATACACAGTTTTGAATTTTTAAATAACGGTCAGTATTTAAAATTTCTATAGCATTTCCAATTCCGCCATCGATAGTATAACCTTCGATTATGTGAGGATTTCCATAGGTTCCATCAGTTCCATTTCCATCACAAAGAGCATCCAAAGCAACATTTCCATCAATAGATATCGGAGTATGATCCGCTGCTGAAGAAGGAATAATATCCCCTCTATTAATCGAATTTATATCTTGCTCATTGATTTGAGAAGTTTCCAAATAGATTGTAGAAGCAATGAGCATTCCAAGCATTAAAAACATCCTAAATGCGAGTTTTTTATTAATTTTTATTTTATTTTGCACCATTTTAAATCAACTATATATAAAATTTTGTCAATATTACAGAAGAAATAATTTTCTGATTAATTTTATGGCAATGAACAAAAAATTATAGATCTTTTTGATTGAAAGACCGGAGTTTCGACATAATCCTATGGTTTCCCCTTTTTTGCTTGATAATCCTTTCATCAATTTTTTCATTTCTTCCTCTGAAATGGCATAAATTAGAGGATTCTTGAGGCCACAGATAGAAGATGCTTGATTTTTTAATAAACTTAAATTTTTGATTTTTTTAAAAATTTCTATGGAAAAAGCGCAAAAAGCGG